>RFJB01000116.1 GCA_003695045.1 Candidatus Woesearchaeota archaeon
CTGCAATACTGCCTTTTCTTTTTTTTAGAGGCACTGCCACGCTTTTGCGATGGTAGTGCATCACAGGATCGCAAGGATGAAATCCTTGCCTTGTAATGCGGTATTTTCACTTTCGTTTCAATACCGCCTTTTCTTTTTTTGTCGGGGGACTTTATGTCCTCCTTACAGTTTTGGGGTTCTAGCACTTTTTTAAAGGGCTAGCTGGTGATACTGCCTCTTCTTTGATTTGTGTTTTTCGCACCCCTGCCTCGGGATATTTCGCTTCCGCTCAATATCCCAACTCTGAGTAAGAAGTGGGAAATTCTTGCACCCCGCCATGCAGTATTCCGCTTCACTTCATTACTGCCAGCGCCATTCAGCGTATCCCGGGTTTTGCAGGCGCTCGCTTATTCTCAACAGCTGGTTGTACTTTGCCAGCCGTTCCGACCTGGCAGGGGCGCCTGTCTTTATCTCAGTGGCTCCAATTCCTACGGCAAGGTCTGCAATGAACGCATCTTCCGTTTCGCCGCTCCTGTGCGAAACGACAACACTCCAGTCGGCAGACATTGCAATCTTGGCTGCTTTCAAAGCTTCCGTAACCGTTCCTATCTGATTAACCTTGAGCAGGAGGGAATTGGCTGCCTTCTCCCTGACGGCGCGCTCTATCCTCTCAGGATTTGTCACGAGCATGTCATCGCCGACAAGCTGAATCTTGTTGCCCAACTTTGCCATAAGCTCCTTCCATGATTCCCAGTCGTCTTCTGCCATGCCGTCTTCTATTGAAACCAGGGGGTAAGTGCTGACGAGTTCTGAATAGTAATCCACAAGTTCTCCTGCCGTCATGCTTCTGCTTCCTATCTTGTAGCTTCCGTCATGGAAGAATTCAGATGATGCCGCGTCAATGCCCAGCTTTATAGGCGCTGAGAGTTCCTCCACGACGCTTGAAAGAAGCTCCAGACGCTCTTCCGGATTGGGAATCGGCGGAACGAAGCCGCCTTCATCACCTAGATGGATTGCCTGCGGCCCAAACTGCTTCTTGAGCCGTTTTTTCAGGTCATGGTACACTTCAACTGCGGATTCAAAGCCGCTCCTGAAATCCTTTGCTTCAACCGGAAGCAGGAGGTACTCCTGAATATCATTCTCATAGCCGGCATGCTTGCCCCCGTTGATTACATTCAACTGCGGAATCGGAAGGGTGGCTGCATTCCTGTTGCCGAACAGATGCCCAATGTACCCGTGTAGGGAGAGATTGTTGTCTTCAGCCCCTGCCCTGCACACAGCCATTGAAACGCCAAGGATGGCATTCGCACCAAGGCGCCCCTTGTTGGGCGTGCCGTCAAGCTCAATCATAGCGTTGTCAATCTCCCGCTGTTCTGACACGTCCATCCCGGTTATCTTTGACGCAATCTCTTCATTCACATTTCTGACTGCTTTCAGAACGCCCTTGCCGTTGAGCCTTTTTTCATTGTCCCTCAACTCAACTGCCTCATGGCTGCCGGTGCTGGCGCCGCTCGGAACCATAGCTGAAAACCTGCCCCGCTCTGTATAAACCTCAACTTCAACAGTGGGATTTCCCCTTGAGTCAAAAACCTCTCTTGCAAGAATCCTCTTAATGACTGACATTCAAACACCTCTCTTCTTTTCAATAAAAAATCAACCGATGTAATTCATGTCCCCAAGCTTTCCCTGCAGGCGATTTATCGCGCTCTGTTTTGAGACACTCCCAAGCTCTTCTGTCTTCTTCATCATCTCTGCTTCAATCTCCCTTATCTCCTTGTCCAACTCGCTGATGTTCAGCTTCAATCCCAGTTTCCTGTTGATGACTTTCACAACTTCCCTTGCGCCGGTTATTCCGAGATACATCGGATGCCCGTAAGTTTCAGCCAGAAGCCCAACTGCGGGCATCTCCCTTCTTTCTGAAAGCCCCAGCAGAAGCCCGGTCACGCCGACGATGGGACCTACTATTCCGTAAAGCTTCTGGTTGACCTTTGTTGTTTTGACATACTTTTCAACGAGTTCTTTGTTGTTGCCGGTGCAGTACACCTGAGGGCTTTTCGGTTCTGTCGGAAGGCCTATGCCGCCCACGGCAATAATCTCCGTGACATTGAACTCCTGCGCGATGTCAAGAACCTTTTCGACAAATGAATATGTTGACTGCTCATCAATTGGCTGGACATCGCCCGTAAGAAACAGAAGATCCCTCTGCTTCCCCTTCCTCTCTTTGAAGTAAAGTTCTATTGTCGGGAGCTCCACCAGATTCTTCTCGTTCACAAAAACAGAGTGCGGCAGTGAGTGCGAGAAGAAAGTTGCGAGCTTCTTCGCTTTGAGCTCATCAATAATAAAATCAACAGTAACCTTGCCAACATTGCCTATGCCCGGCATTCCCTCGATGAGAACAGCGTTTTGAAGCTTTGGCAGGCGCTTCCTTGAATATATGACCTCCCAACCCATAGTGGAGTGCAATAGAGAATTAGTATAAATAGTTTGTTGTTGAAACTCACTCAGGGAGCTTCACAGAAACAAGCCCTTTTTTCAGGCGCTCCTCCTCTTTCGCCTTCCTCCTGTAAGAGCCGTAGGGGTCTTCCGGGCTGTACTTTGGCGGCTTCGGGCTTACGGCTATGCCGCCGCATTCGCACTTCTCAGAAAGGGAATATCTGCCGCACGCCTGGCACTTCAGGATGTGGAGCATCTTGAATCACTCCTTCTCTCTCTGAATGTCAACAGTGGTAAGCTTGCTTGAGCAGGACTTCTCGGCTGTCTTGATTATTTTGGAGTATATTCCCTCTGCTGTTTTGTAGTCAGGGGCTTTTATGTCTATTCCGAAACTTCCCCCGCCAAGATAGTTTATCCTGACCGCTTCCTTGTCAACCTTCGCCGCTGCGCTGACAACCTTCTTCACATGCTCAACGCCGTCCGGCTCGTAACTCCTCACTCTCATTCTCGCGTTAATGTGAACCTCTGGCGGCTTTATTCTCTGCCTGATTACCTCCTCAAGTTCGGAAGCGACTTTCTTGTCAATTCCGAGGGAAGCAAGCGAAAGGTCTTCATTCACTACTTCTTCAAAGGCAGAATACAATGATGAGTATCCTTGCTCGTCGAAAATCTTCTTCGCAATCTCATTGTAGAGCTGCTTCATGTCCTTCTTCAGCTTTCCAGCTACGAAATCAACAATCTTTTCCGCGAGCTGCTCCTGCTTCAGCTCGTTTACCTTGAGGCGCCTCTGCGTTTCTGTAACCCGCCTCAGCGAGAGGTCAATGTGGCCCCTCTCCTGATTTACCCTGAGAACCTTGCAGACAACAACCTTGCCCTCTTTGACATAATCATGAATGTTCCTTATCCTTCCGGGCGCAATCTCAGAAATGTGAATCATTCCCTGCTTGTCATACTCGTCCAGATTGACAAATACAGAATTGTATTGTATTTTCGTGACAGTGCATAAAACAACTTCCCCCTCTTCCGGAAAGCCCTGTTTCTTTCGCAGCATTATTCCAGAACCTCAAGGATTCTCGCCCGTATCCTGGCTTTGCCTCCTGTGGGATACGATACGGTTCTTCCGCAGACAAGGCAGTCAACCTTGACGGCGGACTTTCCGAATGTTATCTGCTCGTTCTTGCACTTGGGGCATCTTACCTTTATGAACCTTGAAACCGGCTCTCTCGTGATTGCTTCCATCTTTCGCTCAACCCCCTTATACGAACTCAACTCTCTTGGCTCTCACGCCTTTTCCCTGAATGTGCGTTTTCTTGCATTCTTTGCATTCAAAGCGAAGGTCTGTCTTTTTCGTTGTCTTCTTTCCAGTCATCTTGAACTGGGTAACGGCGGGCTTTGAATACCTTCCAAGGTTTCCAAAACCCCTCGCTTTTCCCCTTCTTCTGGCTCTGACCTTGGAGCCGTAGCTGAGGGACGAGGCGTTCTTCCTCTTGTTCTGCGTTACCTTGTGTTCAGTGTGCTTCTTGCAATACGGACAATGCGTTTTGACATTTTTCGGAACTTTCATTTCAAACACTCCCTGATTGTTATAGACAAGATTTCTGCCCCTTTTGCGGGGGCGCGCCAGAATTGCGAACCACAGGGAATTTATAAAGCTTTTGCTCTGCGTCTTATCCTGATTCCTGCCTACTGCCCCTGTTTTATCTCTTCTGCTCTTCCCTTGCTTATCAGGACCCTTGCGACATCTTTTGGAAGCTTGGCAATGTCCTCCTCCTCAAAGGGTCCGTATGCCGAGAGATCTGTTCCCACAAATCTCGGCACCGCGTGAAGGAACCTGACAAGAACATAATCCTCTGACGGCTCTTCTCTGCTGTCCTGTTCTTCTTTTTGACTCTTGGTTTCTTCTTCCTGGGCTGGTTTTGAGGGCTTTTCCTCTCTCAAGACGGGCTTTTTCATGCTGAGAACATTGTTCAGCACTCCTTTTCTGAACCTGTCCAGAACGCTTACCAGCTCCTCGTAGAGCTTCTTCTCGTCATCAAGAAGGGTTGATGTGTCTATTATGTCAGAGCCGGTTCTTGACCTGTTGAGAGCCATGGCTATTATCTTTCTCTCGCGGCGCTCGTAGATGTCCCTCACAAGCTTTTTCGCGTTGTTAATCTGGAAGAGGGCTTTCTGCTCCTGGCTGTCAAACGCTCCGCTTTTTGCTTTTATCTCATCAAGAATCTTCTTCTTTTCCGCAAGGTATTTCAGGACATCGCTGTAGAATGTGTTGTCCAGCTTCTGGAGTTCCGGCTTGTTCCTCTCCCTCCGGCTGATATCCACGAGCGTGTCGTAGGTTATGTGTATCTCCCTGTCAGATTCTGCCATGACAGAGTGAATTGCACGGGAGAATATAAGCATTTCGCAACTTTAAGGC
>RFJB01000117.1 GCA_003695045.1 Candidatus Woesearchaeota archaeon
AAATGGGGGTTCTTAAAATACATGATCTTTGTAGCGCCTGTCTGTTTGACTAACTCTTTTAGTTTGTCATAAATAAAGGAAATGTCTTCTCGAAGTTCATCGAAATTCGCGGTTTCAAATTTCTCCTTCTCTAATTTTCTAAAAACGGGATTAATCTCTGAAATAGTTTTTTTAAACTTCTTCATATCAAAACGAGTCAGAACAAACCTGAAACCTGCAAAATTCCATGTTGAGAGAATTAACAGATACGCTTCTAACTCGAGACCACGTTTAATTAGATTCATAGCCATATCATATATGTGCCTTCTAGAGTCCTCTGATTCTTTAAATCTATTAACTTTTTGTTCAAACTCCTTCTGGGTTATCACAGATGACAAATATGCAAAGTCCTCTTTATAAAAATATCTGGAATTGGTCCCCTGACGCTGGTTGGGTTCACCCTCCTCAATTTAACGAACCTCTTCATAAGCAGGGCTTTTACCTAAGAAACCTGCGAACCCTCTCACCTCTCTCGAGAAGGTAATGAGCCCTCTTGACGGGCTCTGATTTCGGCAAGCACTTCTAACAGCAGCGCGTATATCTGGGCGTGCTCTTCGTTCCTGAATAGGCAGCTTTTCTCGTGCATGCTGACTTCAAGAACCGGCCCCTTCCTGGTCTGGTGTTCTCTCACTTCTGCGCGCATGTGTTATGGTTTCGCGCCGTTTTTTATTTCGCTTGCCGTTCCGGTTTCGGAGTTTTTCCGGCTCCGGGCAAATCTTTTTATACCTCTGCTGTTTTCCCTTTCTTATGGCTGGCCGCAGGAAATCAAAGAAAGAAGAGCAGAACCTAGGCGAGAACTACCCCGGTTTTGACATGCTTGACGGGCAGAAAGAAGAAGACGCCCCTCTTCCTTCTCAACCGGTCCGGCAGGGCAAGCCCGCGATAAAGTACGCGAAGCTGGAAAACGATCCCTGTTTTGGGGAAAAGTACGAGCAGATTGAGCAGTGCAACTACTGCTGGGTCAAGGAGAGCTGCTACATGCGCTTCAAGAACCGGAAATGATTTTGTTCCTTTCTGGAGTGAATCTTTATGGAGAAGAGTTTGTCTGAAGTTCATGATTCAGTGGACACCACCGGCCGCCTGCCGTGGTTCCGCCGGCTGTTTTCGTTTCTCGGCCCTGCCTACCTTGTGAGCGTCGGCTACATGGACCCGGGAAACTGGGCGACGGACCTTGCCGGCGGGAGCGAGTTCGGTTACAAGCTTCTATGGGTGCTTCTGCTTTCAAACATTCTTGCTCTTGTGTTCCAGTCGTTGTCCGCGCGCCTTGGCGTTGTGGCGAAGCGCGACCTGGCTCAGCAGTCAAGAGAAGCATACCCGAAGTTTGCGGTGTGGATTCTTTACGTTCTTGCGGAGATTGCCATCATAGCAACGGACCTCGCCGAAGTGCTCGGCATGGCTATCGGCCTGAATCTTCTTTTCGGTCTTCCCATGCTGTGGGGCGTCACTCTCACGGTGCTTGACAGCATTCTCCTGCTCTTCCTTATGCGGCTTGGAATCAGGAAGGTTGAAGCTTTCATTCTGGGGCTTGTGGGCATCATAGGCGGCGCTTTTGTTGTCGAGCTCTTCCTTGCCAGGCCTGAGCCCTCGGCTGTTCTCTCCGGGTTTATCCCGTCCCTGCCGGACGCAAGGGCTCTCTATATCGCTATAGGAATGATTGGCGCCACGGTCATGCCTCACAACCTCTATCTTCACTCTGCCCTTGTTCAGACCAGGAAGGTCGGAAAGTCCCTAAAGGATGTTGCCAGGGCCATAAAGTTCAACCTTGTCGATTCCGCTCTTGCGCTTAACATGGCTTTTTTTGTTAATGCCGCTATTCTCATTCTGGCTGCCGCTGCTTTCCACCAGAACGGGCTTTTCAGCATAAGCGAGATTTCGGATGCTTACAAGCTTCTTCAGCCCCTTTTGGGAAGCACTCTCGCGCCGGTCCTTTTTGCGGTTGCCCTGATTGCCGCAGGCCAGAGCTCCACCATAACGGGAACGCTTGCAGGCCAGATTGTCATGGAGGGCTACCTCAACCTGAGGATTGCCCCGTGGTTAAGGCGCCTGATTACGCGCCTTCTTGCCATTCTTCCGGCGTGGTTCGCGATATACTTTTTCGGAAGCGGCACAACAGGCCCTCTTCTCGTGTTGAGCCAGGTTGTTCTCAGCCTTCAGCTGGGCTTTGCTGTGATTCCGCTGATTCTTTTCGTGAGCGACAGGGCCATCATGCAGTCGTTCACAATATCCCGGATTCTCAGGTTTGTTTCGTGGGCGGGGGCTCTGCTTATTGTCGCTCTCAATCTCAAACTGGTTGTTGACGAACTCTCTGCATGGAGAGCTTCGCTCAGCGCGGCGTGGATTGTCGATTTTGTCCTTTTCCCCCTTGTTTTCGCGCTTCTCGCTTTCCTCGTGTTCCTGGCTGTGTTTCCTTCGCTTTCAAGGAGGAAAGCGAAAGAGATTCCCGTTCCGCACGCTCTTCTCTCTGATTCGCGCTTTTCTCCGGAGCCGGATTTCTTCAGGGTTGGCAACGGCCCTTCAAAGTTCGCCCGCATCATGGTGGGCCTTGATTTCTCGGATGCTGACATGATTGCCCTGCGGGCGGCTCTTGAGCAGGGCGGCAAAAAGGCAAGATACCTGCTGTTTCACGTTAACGAGAGCCCGGCCTCTTCTGTTTACGGAGTTGACACTGAGAATCTTGAGTCGGAGGTGGACGCAAGGAATATAGAGTATTACGCCTCTCTTCTC
>RFJB01000118.1 GCA_003695045.1 Candidatus Woesearchaeota archaeon
GGGACCGCTTGCGGCGGTTGTTTTTAGAGCAGAAGAGTCGTCAGTGTACGGGCAGGCATACCTGGGTTCGAAGGCAATGCTGAACGGCCTGAGCGAAGACGAGCTCGGTCTCGTTGCAAGGACAGGAGAAAACGAAGGAATGCTCCTTGAAGAAGCGCTGGAAAAGGCAGGGATAGAAGCGGAACGAACAAGAGAAGCGTCTCTGCCGCTGGACAGAATAAACGAGTTTTTTGAAGCCCACATAGAACAGGGGCCTGTCCTGGAAGAGGAAGGAAAACAGATAGGAATACCCACAAGCATAAGGGGAAACCAGAGATACATACTGAGCATAGAGGGAGAAGAAGGCCATTCGGGAACGTATCCAATGTGGAGCAGGAGGGACGCTCTCAGATACTTCATAGAGTCGGGAATAGGAAAAAAGCTATATGAAATCGCAGACAAACACCAGAGAGAAGCAACCGCAACGATAGGCGCCGTGGAAGTGATGAACGGCTCGGTAAATAAAGTTCCTGGCAGCGTGAAGGTCTACCTTGAAATAAGGGCTGACAGCAATGAACTCCGTGAGAGGTTGCATGAGAGATTTGTCAGGGAAATATTCGGAGACATGTATGCAGAAAAACAGGAGGGCGACAGAAGAATTTACGAGACAACCGTAACAATAATTAACGACGCGTCGGTTCAGAGCCCGGAGCCGAAAAAGCTCAAAGTGACGCTGGAAGCAATGAAGCCCACGGAAAGCATAGAAATAGCAAGAGAAGGAGTAGAGCGCCTCATTGAAACTGCAGAAAACATGAAGATTGCATATCACCTCATGAAGTCGGGTGCCGGACACGACGCCGCCAACTTCAGGGATAAAGGCAGGCTGATATTCGTGCCAGGAAGGATAAGCCACAACCCCCGGGAATATGCCACGCCCGAAGCATTCCTGAATGCCTACCTCATGCAGTATCACGCCCTGAATCAGGCAATCCGCCGTAAATAAAACCCTTCTCCCGGAGAATCATTTAAAAAGGGCCAATCACAAAACTTATAAAGAGTTCTCTATTCCCCAGAATTCGGCAAAACAGCGGGGTGGGGCAGCTAGGAGTGCCCGTCGGGCTCATAACCCGGAGGTCGGAGGTTCAAATCCTCTCCCCGCTATCATTCAGAACCGGAAAGGCAGTCACCTCTTGCTCCTTGCCTTCTGGTTCTGAATTTTTATAATTCTTTGACAAGCTATCTAAGGAAAAAACGGAAAAAGATGGCAGAAAGAACAAGAGCTGAAAAAGCCGCAATTTATGGCCTCATTATTATCGGAGCAATTCTTTTTCTTCTGAAACCAAGATGGGGGATAATATACCTTGCATGCCTCGCTATGACAGAATTCGCACTTGATATGCTTCTCCCAAAACTCAGAAAGAGGTTCCCCTGGCTGATAATGGAGGAAGATGAAAAACCAGTCCTCCCTGAAGAAGGGCTCAAGAAGTTTTTCAGGATAGGATGGGACAAAGAGCTGGGATGGGTCAGGAAGCCCAACACATCAAAAGAGGAGATAGCAAAATACGGGCGAAGCAGATGGAGCATAAATGAAAGGGGCGCCAGATCAAATCCGGGGCATGAAGGGCTTCCCAGAGTGATATCCTGCTACGGGGATTCATTTACATTTGCAAGACAGGTAAATGACAATGAAACATGGGAATGGCACCTGTCAGAACTGACAAAAACCAATGTGATGAACTTTGGTGTCGGAAACTACGGTCTGGGACAGGCGCTCATAAGGTTAAAGAGGGAATACCCGCGAAATCCGACCAAGATAGTAATCATGGGAGTTGTTCCCTCAACAATAGTGAGAGTGCTCTCCTTCTGGAAGCATTACAACGAGTTCGGAAACACATTCGCATTCAAGCCCATGTTCAAGCTGGAGAATGATAATCTGGTTCTCCTTCCAAACCCCATAAACACAAAGAAGAAGTTCAGAGAGTACACAAAGTATCTTGATTACATACGGGAAGAGGACTATTTCTATGAAAGAAAGTTCATAAGGGAAATGATTAAATGGCCGTATATTGCATCCATTGTAAGTTTTCCAAGGCGACACCTGCCTTTGATTTATGCTATAACAGAGGATTGGGCAAGGGAAAAGATAAGAAAAATAACGGGCGGAAAAGAAAAAGAGCAGCCATACCCGGAACCCATGCGGGTAATAATGAAAGAAAATCTTCTTCTGAGATACAATCTCTTTACAAAGGACAAATATGCGGTCAAACTTTTGAAAGCGCTTGTTAATGAATTCAAGAAATACGCGGAAACAAAGAACTTTGTTCCTGTATTCCTGTGGATGCCCCAAAAGGATGATGTCCTGTTCATAGCGGGTAAAGGAAATTACTACGAGGGATTCATCAGGTTTGTCAGAAAAAATATGCTTACAGTGGATATGACGCCCATTCTTCTAAGAAAACACAAAAGCAGAGAGGGTTCTCTGGACAAATTCTACTCAGACGACAGCAAATACGGAGGGCATTACAGCGTTGAAGGAAACAAGCTTGTGGCAAGGGAGGTTTATAAAAAAATAAAGAATCTTCTGTGAGGAGGCCGCACCCCTTGCGAGTCCTTTTTAGTTATTCTGCGTCTCTATCAAGAAGAGCCACAGAACGCGAATAGAGGAACACAACGACAACGAGACGCACCGGAAGCCACACTGCGTAAAACAGAATAAGCCAATCAAGATGTCCTATAAGAGCGAACAGCACGACAAGAGTTATCATTGCTTCAAGAAGTGTGAGATTGAAAAAGAATTCGCCGACCTTGACAACGAATCCGAGAAATTTGCTTCGGCGGGAAGAACTGGACAATAAA
>RFJB01000119.1 GCA_003695045.1 Candidatus Woesearchaeota archaeon
GGACAGCTTTTGCTCTGCTTTCAGCGTTCGCCCTTGTTTTCCTCTCTGCCTGCTCGTCTCCTGCCCAAACTTCGCATGCCCCTGACGGCAGCAGGTTGCTCGTTGTTGCTTCGGTTTTTCCTCTTTATGACTTCGCCCGCAGCGTTGGCGGCGACTATGTTGTTGCGGAGCAGCTTCTTCCTCCGGGCGTTAATCCGCATGCTTACGACCCCAAGCCCAGCGACATAAAACTTCTTTCCGATGCGGACATATTCGTCCTGACAAGCAGGCACCTCGAGGCAAGCGTGTGGAAGATTGTTTCTTCTGTAAAGAACGACAATCCTTCACTTTCCGTTCTGGAAGCGGCTGATTCAGCTGTGCGCCTCCGAATGATAGCTGGTTCGGATGAGCATTCTGATTCGGATGAGCACTCTGATGACTTCCCATTTGATCCTCACATCTGGACCGACTTTTCAAACGACATCGCCATTGTGGACGCGCTTGCGAAAGAGTTCTCAGAAAAAGATCCCGAACATGCTTCTTACTATCATGAACGGGCTTCCGCATACAAGAAACAGCTTCTCGAACTTGACGCTCAGTACAGAAATTCGCTGTCAAACTGCCGCCTCAAAACTTTCGTGATTGGAGGCCACGCTGCCTTTTCCTACCTTGCTTCCCGCTACAATCTTACGCAGATAGCTGTTGAAGGCCTTTCCCCGAATGCGAAGCCAAGCCCGAAGGTCATGGAAACAGTTATAAACGTCATGAGAGACAAGGGAATCAGGTATGTCTTTTTTGACAAGTTCGCAAGCCCGCAGGTTGCGGAGGTTCTGGCTGATGAAGCAGGCGCAACGCCTCTTGTTCTTGATGCGGCCGCCAACAGAAACAAGGACCAGCTCGAAGCTGATGTTTCGTTCATTCAGATTATGCAGTCAAATCTTGAGAACCTGAAAAAAGCGCTGGAGTGTGATTGATTCAGATGTCCGGAAAGAAAGACGCGCAAAAAAAGCCCGAAAAGAGGGTTGTTGCTGAAGTGTCAGGCCTTTCCCAGAGTTTCGGCTATGTCGAGGTCCTGCATAACATTACTTTCAGGATTGAGGAGGGCGACTTTCTCGGCATCATAGGCCCCAACGGCTCAGGAAAAACCACGCTTCTGAAAACAATCCTCGGGCTTTATCCGCTAAAAAAAGGCAGAATAAAACTCTTTGGAAAGCCCCTCCGTTCTTTTTCCGACTGGCATCTCATAGGTTATGTTCCGCAGAAAGCAACCGACTTTGACAGGAACTTTCCTGCTACCGTAAAAGAGATTGTTGCTACAGGGCTTGTTTCAAGGAAGGGTTTTCCCCGTTTCATCTCAGGCGGCGACTTTTCCCTTGTGGATGAAAAACTTGAGCTTGTCGGCATGCTCGGCTTTAAGGACAGGCAGATTGGAAAACTTTCGGGAGGCCAGCAGCAGAGGGTTTTCATTGCGAGGGCTCTCGTTTCAGAGCCGAAGGTTCTCCTTCTGGATGAGCCGACCGCAGGCGTTGACCAGGAATCCCAGTTCGCTTTTTACAAGCTTCTGGAAGAGCTTAACAAAAAAGGAATCACGATTGTGCTTGTCAGCCACGACATAGGGACCATAACGAGGTATGTGAACAAGGTGGCGTGCCTGGCAAAGACGCTTGTCTTCCACGGAACTCACGAGGAGTTCTGCAGGTCCGAGGTTGCCCAGCAGTTCCTCACGCAGGAGCAGCACCTCCTCTGCCACACTCACTTTGAGGACTGAGAATATGCTTGACATACTTGGATACGGTTTCATGCAGCGCGCGTTGATAAGCGGCACCCTTCTTGCTTTAGCTGCTTCACTCCTTGGAGTGTTTCTTGTTCTCAAAAGGCATGCCCTTATAGGCCACGGGCTTGCCCACATCTCTTTTGGGGGAATTGCTGTAGGGCTTCTGTTTGGCGTGAGCCCGTTCCTGTCTGCGCTGGTGTTTGGGGTGCTGGGTGCTTTCGGCATTGTAAAAGCAAGGGAGAGAACGAGGCTTGAAGGGGATGCTTCAATAGGACTCTTTGCCGATGCAGCGCTCGGCCTTGGAGTGCTGGTTGCCAGCATTGCCAACGCTTTCAACATTGACATAATGTCCTATCTTTTCGGCAGCATCCTTGCAATAAGCCCTTCCGAGGTGATCCTCTCTTCTGTCCTTGCTGCAACGGTAATACTCTTTGTGGTCCTGTTTTATAACGAACTCTTTGTTCTGACCTTTGACGAGGAAACAGCAAAGGTATCGGGGATTAACGTTGATGTTCTGAATTCCCTGCTGGTGTTCATGACTGCTGTTACCGTCGTTTCGGCGATGCGCGTCGTAGGGCTGCTTCTTGTGTCTGCTCTTCTCGTATTTCCCTATGCTGCGTCTGTTCAGGTCGCGAAGAATTTCAGGGAAACCCTTGTTATTGCGGCGTTCATAGCGGTTGCTTCGGTTCTCGGGGGAATCTTTGTTTCTTACTATCTCGACTGGGCTGCCAGCGGAACGATAGTGCTCCTGCTGGTTGTGTCGTTTTTTCTTTCAAGAACGGTCCGCCGTTTCAGAAACCCTGATTCAGTGTGATAACTGCTTTTTTGATGCTTTTCTTCTGCCTTCGCAGGCACTTTATGCACTTTATTCAAGCTCATCAAGAAGCTTTGTTACCAGCCCCGTGATGTCAATCTCTTCCTGGCCTTCTTCAGAGTTCTGACTTAATTTCACAACGTAAATGTGTTCTTCATTCCTTCCCGTCAGTTTTCTGAGGGCTTCGCTTTCCATTCTCAGGATTTCAGCGACTGTCTTGTAATCTCTCAGGCTGTACATTCCGCCTGTCCTGCTTATTCCCTGAGGCGCGGCCGTTGAGGTAAGGATTACTCTTTTCGGGATGCCGTTTTCTGCGGGCAGGTATGCCTCTGTTCCGAGGTATGCTTTCTGTCCCTGCAGGAGAAGATTGTTTCCATACTGCTCATCCTGCAGCAGGTCAAGCTCTATTACAGGAAGCAGTTCAACAAGCCCGTCACCGTCTGCTTTCGCCGCAAGAATGGAGCTGAGTTCTTCCTTCTCCTCCCTTTGAAGCTTTGGTGAAATCCAGATTCGGTCTGCAGGGACCTTTTGCGGCAGGAGAGTTCCTATTGCCTTCCTGCTGTAGCTCGGCGCCTCTCCGTTTTGTTCTGCGAACATTGAATGGTACATCGGCTCTTTCAGGTAACTCATGGTTTCACCTTCCTGTTTAGTTGATTGTTTCTGTTTGGTTTGTTGTTGCTCTTGCAGTGTGATTTGTTGTTGTGCATGCTCCGGTGCTATTTAAACATTGCGAATTGAGTTACTGGATAGTAGTCACTCGGATAAGGGGTTTTGTCGTTCGGATTCTTGTTTTTTACGAGCAGGGTTTGAGAAACTTATTTAAATGAAGACGCAAGCAGATAAAGTCGGATAGAACGCGGATAGAACTGCAACAGAGGGGGTGCGCGGTGGAAGAAGCAATGTTTCGAATGACAGGGGTTTTTCTGATAGTCCTGCTTGGCTTCATTCTCTCCCGCGTGGGAAGTTCCCTTCTCATCAGAATTCACAGAAAGCGCGACCCTTCATCCATTGAGGAGCCGCCGTCTGCGAGGTTTTACACTTATGCCATCATGACCACTGCTGTTGTTCTGTCCCTCATAGTTCTGAGGTTTGATGTTTACTCTCTCATAATTGACGCTCTCTCAAGGCAGCTTCCCCTGCTTTTGACAGGAGTGCTGCTTCTTATTCTCGTCGTTATAATCGTGCGGTTCCTGATTTTCTTCGTGGAACTCTTCCTGAGAAGGTCGGGCCTCAGGGAGATGCTTGAAGAGCAGGGCAGGGGCGGCGTGCTTAACGCCTTCCTCAGCGTGGTAAGGTTTGTTCTGTACGTTTCCCTGATTCTTGTTTCTCTGAGGATTCTCGGCTTCGGAATCTCCTCAGCGCTCTCAACGCTCGGATGGTTTGTTCTTCCCGTGTTCGTGTTTTTCCTGGCGCTTCTGTTCGTTGCTCTGAAGAACTTCGCAGAGAACCTCGCCTACGGGCTTTATGTCAATTCTGCCTCCCTCCTGAAGCGCGGCGAGATAATCAAGATTCGCGAGCTTGAAGGCGAGATAAAGGATGTGAGAAGCCAGGGCGTGCTTCTTGAAACGAGCGACGGCTATTCCGTGTTCATACTTTACAGGCAGCTCTTCAAGAACTTCGTGCATTTCAAGAAGGTTGCCGAGCATCTTGACACTCTGGAAAAAATCAAGGAGAAATTCGTGGCTCAGAAGCCGAGCTACTGCGGCCCCGCATCCCTGTCTGCTGTGCTGAAGATATTCGGCTATGATGTCCCGCAGGAGAAGATTGGCGCAATGGCAAAAACAGAGGTCGGAAAGGGCACGCACCCGAACGAGCTGATAAGGGTTGCAAGGAAACTCACAAATGATGATGTCATCGGCGTCTGGATTGATGTTGACAAAATATACTCTTTAAGGGACGAACTCAAGGCATGGCTCCACGAAGGCGCCATTCCAATTCTTGACTTCAAGAAGAGCGCCCTCTTTCCCGATGCGAAGACAGCCCATTATGTGGTGTGCCTTGCGGTGCAGGGTGACGACCTTCTCATAATGGACCCGAATGTTTCCAGGGGCGGCATTTACTTTGTTGATTACAGGAAAATGCAGCAGGGAATGAACACTTATTCGGAACTCATTGGAGGAAAGCGCGGCTACCTTGTCTTTGCCAAGCGGGGCACCGAAGCGTACTACCGAATTGAGAACGGTCTTACCTATGCGGATGCCGACCTTTACACGCGGCTTAATTCAAAACTCAGGAAAGAACTTGAGTCCATAGTCAGGAAAGCCCTCCGGGTTGAGTCGGTTCTTCCGAAGCAGGTAAAGAAGCTCATTGATGACTTTCAGAAAGAGGAGAAAAAGCGGGAGAAGGTTGCCAGGGTGTGGAAGCCAAACATTCCTTCTTCTGCCTCCGGCAGTAAAAGCCGGAACTCCCGGACAAAGACAGGCCCGGGAAAGAAATGATGCTTAATTGTTGTTCCGGCTTTTTTGTTTTCTCTCTTATCCTTCTGATTTCTGATTGTCCCGGCATCAGCGTCGCATTCTAGAAATCACTTGTTAATAGTAACCTTTATATTTGTCTTGCTCTATAAAATCTTCCCAAAGCATGGACTCCTCCACTGAACACAGCGAAGAGCACAAAATTGCGTCTTTTGAAAATCAGCCAGTTCCTTCTTGCGAGGAGGAAGATTCTTCTTCTTTAACTGAACAGCATATTGCTGAATATCTCTTTGATTTCCTCTCTGAACAGGGGAATCTTGCCAAACTTGAGCATCTTCTGTCCGGCAAGGTTGCAGAGTTTTCCCGGCTCAACTCGGATTTTGAGAAAAACAAGCTGGACTTTGGCAGGACTCTGAAAAGAAAGGATCTTTACGCTACTCTGGAGGAAGTTGCTTCCAGAGTGAACGATTTTCTCTCTGTTTCGTCAGTTGATCTTCCTTCTGTTCAATATTACTCCCTCCTGGACCTTCGCCTTCCTGAAAACAGAGAGCAACTGGTTCTCTATCTCAAGTCAGCTTTCGGTGTTACTGCAGCTTCATACGCTATTCACCATGCTTTTGCGGGCGATGCTGCTTTTCCATATCTGCTGTTGGCCGGAGGCCTTCTTGGAAAGTCGGTTTCCTGGATTAAACGCGCGTTGTCCATTAAAGAATCTCTTGA
>RFJB01000120.1 GCA_003695045.1 Candidatus Woesearchaeota archaeon
AGGGATCATAAAATACATCGGTCCTGACGGAAAATCGCAGGTAAGCGTCAGGTATGTTGACGGCAAGCCGGACAAGGTTACCGCTGTCGTCATCTCAACACAGCATTTGGACAACGTCAAAGTCAAACAGCTTCGCAAGGACATCCTGAAGAAGGTAATTCAGCCGGTTGTCGGCAAATGGATGGACAAGAACACCAAGGTGCACATAAACCCCACTGGCTCGTTTGTGATTGGCGGTCCTGAAGGCGACTCCGGTCTTACAGGGAGGAAGATTATTGTGGACACTTACGGCGGCGTTGGTCGCCATGGAGGTGGCGCATTCTCAGGCAAAGACCCGACCAAGGTGGACAGGTCCGCTGCTTATGCTGCGCGTTATGTTGCCAAGAACATTGTTGCGGCAGGCCTTGCCGACAAGTGCGAGGTCCAGCTATCCTACGCCATCGGGGTTGCGGAACCCACAAGCATTAATGTTGACACTTTCGGCACAGGCAGGATTCCTGAGGAGGAGATTGTCCGGCTTGTCAGAAAGCATTTCAACCTCACGCCGAAAGGCATCATATCTTCCTTGAAACTGAGGAGGCCTATTTACGCCAAAACTGCTGCCTACGGCCACTTTGGGAGAAACGATCCTGACTTTACATGGGAGAAGACAGACAAGGCAGCCATCCTCAGAAAAGAAGCAGGCCTCTCTTCCTGATGCCTCTTTCTCGCCAAAGCGCAGGGAAAGGACTACTTAAAGATAGTTAATTATTTATACTTCTTGGTCTTTGGTGCTTATCCATCTGCAAACGGCTTGTCAGGGGGTTGGAAACAATGCTTGAACAGAAGATTAACAGGATTGGAATCATCACAAGCGGCGGCGACTGCGGCGGACTGAACGCTGTCATTCACGGTGCCGCCAGAATGGCTGAGCATTACGGCATATCGTCTGTTGTCATCCCGAACGGTTATGCAGGGCTTTACAATCTTGTTGACTTTGAAGAGGGCTCCTTGACGGAAATGAATTCATCCCGCCTGAGGGATGTTTCTGTCACGCTTGCCGGCTCGGAAGCAGGGCATTCGCGCGTGAAAATTTCCAAAATAGACGACCCTCATAAGTACGAACGCATAAGGGAAGGTCTGAAAAAGCACGGCATAGACGCTCTTGTGGTCAGCGGAGGAGATGACACCGGAAGCGTTGTGGTGGACCTCACTGAGAACGGAATACCTGTCAATCACGCCCCGAAAACCATGGACCTTGACCTTATGACGTACAGCGTTGGAGGCGATTCAACAATCGGCAGGCTGCAGCGCTTCATTTCTGATTTGAAGACGACCGGCCAGAGCCACAACAGGATTATCGTTGTTGAGACCTTCGGCCGTTATGTGGGGCAGACCGCTCTCAAAGGAGGCGTCGCGGGAGGCGCGGACTGCATTCTTATCCCTGAGATAGCTCCCGACTTTGACATTGTCTATGAGCATCTTTTCAATAGATTTACCAGCCGCGTTCTGGAAAGCGATGTCAAGGCGGGAACATACATGATTGTAACTGCTGAAGCTCTCAGGGGCGATCCTTCTAAGGACGATGTTAATGAGAAGGGATTTCTCATTGATCCCTCAAAGGGGAGGGATGCGCACGGCCATTACAAGCTTGCAGGAGCAGGCGAGAGGGTCGCTTCAGAACTGTCTGTCAGGATGAACATGGACGAGAGGATTCCTGAGTTCATGAAGGAGGCAGGTCTTTACATTGAGGGCCAGTACACAAAGCCGGAGATACGAGTGATAAAGCCGACGCACCTTTTGCGCTGCGGCGACAGTTCAGCATACGATGTCAACTTCGGCCTCAAGGCAGGAGCAGGCGCTGTCATTCTTCTGCTGGAAGGAATAACAGGCATGACCGTCGCGGGCATTGAAAACAACGAGGTAAAGTATCTTCCCACGGCGGAAGCGATAAAACAAAACACAGTCAGCTTGGATGAGGTCCCCATCTATGAGGCGATGGGAATAACCTTTGGAAGAAATCCTGAAGAATTCAGACCGAAGCTTGTTCAGGTGCCTCCCAGCGAGGCGCGCCATTACTGATGCGCTTCCTGTTCAGGCTTTCAGATTTTTTTTCACTGCTTTTTCTGATATTATCGCGCTGTTTCCTGTCGGGTCTTCTATGGTTATCTTAATCTGCTCCTGCCCCCACATTGCGCGCTGTATTTTTTTGAGGAGGTTCTTTGCCTTCTTCTTTGCCTTCGGGTCTTCTTCCATGTCTCTGGATTTCTCAAGCGCTTCCTTTACCCTGTTAAGCACTCCTTCTATGTTCGTAACGTATCCCTGGGAAGCGGGCCCGGGCGTAATTGTCATCACATGCGGTATTTTGATTGTCGCCTCGGATGACTTCACAACCCTTACCTTGAGGTCCTCCTCGCTTTCCAGAACGAAAGTGTATGATGCCGGCTCGTGGGTTTCTGCGGGTTCTATGTCCGACTTGTGAAACTTGCAGTTGGAGCAGCTCATTGAGAAAATGTAGAGTTTGCCGAAGTAGGGAACCTCTGTTTCCTCTTGGGCCAGAGTGAGGTTATTTGTGTGGCATATCGGACACGGCTGTTCAGGTAGTACCTCTCTGCTCATTCTATTCCTGCCTCTGTAGAGTGTTTGCCTGTCGGTTTTTGCAGTTTGTCCTGCGGTTTACTCTTCGCTTATCTTTGATGTCTGGCTGTTCCTCTGGATTTCTGCGAAGTGCGGAGTGACAACAATCCAGTCGTCTCCGAACCCTGCTATGTCGCCATTAACCGCGTCGCATGTTTTCTTCAGCTTGTTGACTGCCCTCTTCAGCTCTACGAGGTCCTTGTCTTTCAGGGGTCTTATGTTTACAAGGCAGATGGTGTACCCTTCCCTGAGAGCGTCAAGAACCGGCTTGATGTCTGAGAAATCCTCTATGACAAAGGGTTTCACCATTATCTTGTTCTTTGAATCGTCTCCTGTGATAGCGCTTACCTCGACGTATTCCTCTTTCTCCTCAATCTCTTCTTCGCTGGGACCTGCAAGACCCTGCTTTATCTTTGAAAGTAATTTCTTCATTGGGATTACCTCCGTAAAATCAAAAATCAATATTGCCCGCGGCTTCAATGTCCGCCGCTGAGATGCGTGAATCGCGGGGCATATTAATACTTTTCCCATTCGGTTGATGCTATTTAAATCTTTCGCAGAAGTGATTTTGCGCCTTCAAAACGGCCTTTTTCTTCTTTTCTCTTGGTTGAACGCTCTGCATGCAGGCAGCGATGCAAGAAAACATATGAAACATATTTATCAGATTATCAGTATATGCTGTCCAGGACAGAGTGCGCATCGGGCATCGCAAGAGCGTCCTCAACGTCTCGCCATTCCCTTCCAAGTTTTGCCTTCAGCCGCGTCTTCTCGTATTCGGCTTCCCTGTTGCTTACCCTTGCAATCCTGTCAGCCATTATCAGCCCGTAGGGGTATCCCAGAAAAACAGGGTCTTTTGATACTCGGGACAGCCAGCCCGCGATTAAGTCCGCGCTTTCAGAATTCTCTGCCGGAATTTGAAGCTTGAATACAAACCTGCTTTTTGGATGGAGTTTGACAAAGTACGTCTTTACTCTTGCTTCTTTCCTATTGTCATTGTCATTCCGCGCGTTTTCTTTTTCACTGCTGCTCCCTTCCAGGGCAGCAATCCAGTTTCCGGTTATGTCTGTTTTTTTCTCAAGGACTTTGAGCAGCGAAACGACGCTTTTTCCGTCCTCGCTTGTCATGCCGGTCTTTTTCGCAAGAGCTGCAACAGCTGTTTCTTTTTCATCAGCTTCCTTCAGCAGTTCTGCCAGGAATTTCCTTTCCTGGTTGTCCTCCCATTCGAGGTGCCCGTCAAGAACAAGTATGGTGTCCCTGCTGCTTTCTTCATGCAGGAGAGCCCTCGCGGCGCATATCTCAAGAATCCTTCTTATCAGGGCTGCTGCTTCCGGCGCTTCCCTTCTCCTGTTGCTTGCGTCCGTCCCGGCTATGGTTGCCTGTTCAATATGCTTCAGGAACTCTTCGAGTCCTATCTCGTCCTTTATGCTCACAATCTCGCTTTTGAATCCCGGAAGTCCTGTCTTCTCGTTCTTTTCCGGAGTGTCCTCTGACTCAGCTTTTACCGCAATGTAAAACTCTGACACTTTTGCCCTGCCTTGCTTTCCTTTCCTCTTTTGATCTCTCATTGCCATTTCAGCACTGCCGAGCCCCTTTTGTGCTTCAGGTCCCTGCGTCTCGTTCTTTTCCGCGTCATTGTTGCGGCTCTGCCGGAACGCGCCTATTCTGATGAATGACAAGCAGAAGTCGGAGTTTTCAATCAGCGCTGCCTGGCCTCCGTCTATAAAGATTGCCTCTCTCCATTTGACATCTTTAGAATCTGTGTCTTCAAACTGCCTGAGCGACTCCGGTTTCAGGATGTGTATTTCTCCGTCTTTTGCTATGCTGATGCTGTTTATGTCTTCCCTGTCACTTTTCATCTGCTTGAGAATCTCAACAACTCGCTCTGCAGGAGCGCTTCTTCCTTCCGGTCCATTTCTTTCTTTGCTCTCTTCTTCGCTCTTTGCCATTTTGGTTGTCCGGTGCTTGAGATTTTAGTTAAGATTATTAATTATTCCTTTTTTACTCCCTGCATGCTTCCTCGCCTTGGAGAATCCGGAGATTATAAAAAGTTAGCCATGACTGAGCAGGAGCGCAGTCAACTGCGTTTTCTTGCTGTTCTCTCCCTTTGCGAAGACCTTGATGCTAATTTTCTTTCAAAACTCTCAGAAGACAGCTTCAAGTTCCTTGCAGGCAATTTTGAGGACTGCGCCCGTAACATTCATGAGCTTGCGAAAAACGATGCCACTTCTTTCTCCGCGTTTCCCGGGAAGATTGAATCGGTTGCCTCGATAACGGCTCAGGAACCTCTCGTCGTTTCAGGAATTGAAGCAGTCAGGACTGTTTTCTCCCTCGTTGACCCGTCTCTTAATGTTGAGCTTCTTGTTTCCGACGGCGATCACGTTAAAGAAGGAGCAGTCCTTGCACGCATCAAAGGAGACATGAGGTCTGTTCTGGCAGGCGAGAGGACGGCGCTCAACTTTCTTCAGCGGTGCTGCGGCATCTCAACGCTGACTTCAAGGTTTGTTTCCGTCGCCTCAAAGCACGGCGTGGACATCTATGACACGCGCAAAACAGCCCCCGGCTGGCGTTTTCTGGACAAGTTCGCTGTTCGCTGCGGCGGCGGCAAAAATCACCGGTTAGGCCTTCACGACCAGATTCTTGTGAAGTCGACTCATGTTGATTTGGCAGGGGGCGTTTCACAAGCCCTCCGTTCTGTTTTCTCGTCGCCTGCAGGAAGCAGTCAGATTGTTGTTGAAGTGGAAGTAAGAAATCTTGAAGAGCTGAAAGCCGCTCTGGAGTTTCCCGTGGATGTTGTCCTGCTTGACAACATGAGTCCTTCTCTTGCGCGCGAAGCAATACAACTGGCAAGGTCAGGGCAGCGGGGCAGAAGTCCTCCGCAGATTGAAATTTCAGGAGGGATTAATCTTTCAAACATTGAGGCGTTCTGTTCTCTTAATCCGGAGAGGATTGCTGTCGGTATGTTGACTCATTCTCCGCCCGCTGCCAGGATTCACATGAAGGTTTCTGCGCCGTCGCAGGACGGGAAACCCTGATGCCCGGGCATTCTGTTATCCGGGACTTCTGTTGCGTGAGAACCCAGCCACTTCCTGTTCTTCTTCGTATTCTTGCATGTTTTTGCTTTGTTTTCGGCTTTCTCCTCAAAAACTTTTTATAGTGCGCCGGTTGCCCCCCGTTCTGAAGGCGCTTTTCGTGCTGTTTTGCAACTGCTGTGCGGCGGCACATGGGCGCGCGCCCGGAAATCGCGCGCCTGGCGTTGTCAGGGCGGATGTTGTCAGGATTGAGAACCGCCAATGATTATCAGGAAGGTCATTCAGGATGGGATACGAGCTCATAATAACCGAGAAGCCGAATGCGGCAAAGAAGATTGCTGCTGCGTTGGCTGACGGCAAGCCGGTCAAGGAGTCCAAGGGCGGAGTTCCATACTACAAGGTCACCCACGGAAGCAGGGACCTCGTTGTGGGCTGCGCTGTGGGGCACCTCTTCGGTCTTGCAGAGAAGTCAAGCTCCGGTTCAAAGGGGGGTTCCGGCTCGGGAGCCAAGACCGGCTGGAATTATCCTGTTTTTGATGTTGTCTGGAAGCCCGCCTACGAAGTAAGCAAGGACTCCGCCTACACCAGGAAGTACCTTTCTGTTCTGAAAAAGCTTGCCAAAGATGCCGACTCATTCACAGTGGCGACGGACTACGATGTGGAAGGCGAGGTAATCGGCTACAACATTCTCGCTCACGTGTGCAAGGTCAGGGACGGCAACAGGATGAAGTTTTCAACCCTTACCGCTCAGGACTTGAGGAAGTCCTACGAGTCAAAGTCGCCTCACATCGATTGGGGCCAGGCGAACGCCGGTCTGACACGGCACGTTCTTGACTGGTTTTACGGAATTAACCTTTCCAGGGCTCTTACCAGTTCGGTAAAATCCGTGGGCGCCTTCAAGCTTCTGAGTTCGGGGCGCGTTCAGGGTCCCGCGTTAAAGATAATCGTTGACAGGGAGAGGGAAATCAGGGCGTTTAAGCCCGTCCCGTACTGGCAGGTTCAGCTTGAAGGCGCCCTGAATGGTTCAACCATAGTTGCTCTTCATGAGAAGGACAAGTTCTGGGACAAAGATGAGGCAGACGCGGTTGTCGAGAGGGCATCCTCGGGGTCCGCAAAGGTTTCTTCCGTGGAGGCGAAGCAGTTCAAACAGGCGCCGCCACATCCCTTTGACCTGACAACCCTTCAGACAGAGGCATACCGCAGCTTAAGGATTTCGCCGAAGGACACGCTCGCGATAGCGCAGGAGCTTTACACCGAGGGGCTCATTTCATACCCCCGAACGAGCTCTCAGGTTCTTCCCGAAGAGATAGGGATAAAGAAGATTGTTCAGGCGCTTGCCGGGCAGGAGCAGTATTCTCAGCACTGCGCAGCCCTGCTTTCAAAGTCAAAGCTCAAGCCCAACAACGGAAAGAAGACAGACCCCGCGCATCCCGCAATCTACCCCACAGGCATTAAGGCGTCGCTTTCAGGGGACAAGATGAAAATCTACGACCTCATCGTGAGGCGCTTCCTTGCCACCCTTGCAGATCCGGCTGTCCGTGAAACGGTCACGATGAAAATCACTGCCTCTGGAGAGGTTTTTGTTTCCAGGGGCACCCGCACTCTGGAGAAGGGCTGGCACGAATTCTACGGGCCCCACCTCAAGATGGAGGAGCAGACGCTTCCCAATGCTTCTGAAGGAGACGCAGTGGAGCCGTTCAGGATTGACCTTCTTGACAAGGAAACCCAGCCGCCCAAGAGATTCACTCCCGCCTCAATCATAAGGGAGCTTGAAAAGCGGAACCTCGGCACCAAGGCAACAAGAGCCCAGATTGTGGACACCCTGTTCCAGCGCGGCTACGTTTACGGCCAGCCGATTGAAGCGACAGAACTCGGAATCCAGACAGTTGAAACGCTTGAAAAGTATTCCCCCATGATCCTCGACGAGGAACTGACTCGGCACTTTGAAGATGCCATGGAAGAAATAAGGCAGGGAAAGAAAACCTCTGAAGAAGTTCTTGAAGAAGCGAAAAAGGTCCTCACAGAGATTCTGTCAGTGTTCAAGTCAAACGAGAAAGAGCTCGGCAGGGAGCTGCTCAAGGCAAACAGGAAGGCGCAGGACGAAATCAACTTCATCGGAAAGTGCCCTTCATGCAAGGAAGGGGACCTTGTTGTGAAGCGCGGAAAGTTCGGGCAGTTCGTTGCCTGCACGAAATACCCTGACTGCAAGCAGACCTACGCGCTTCCAAAATCCGGGCTGATAAAGGGAGCAGGAAAAAACTGCCCCGACTGCGGAACTCCCATGATTTTGGTCATAAAGAAGAGGAAGAGGCCCCAGGAGCTCTGCCTCAACCCGTCCTGCCCCTCAAAGAAGCAGGACGCCGACTCTGAAAAGCTCAAGCAGGAGATTGAGAACGGCTCCAACAGCAAGTGCCCCCTCTGCGGCGGAGAACTCGTTGTGAGAAAAAGCGTTTACGGCTCCTTCATCGGCTGCAGCAACTACCCCAAATGCAAATACACCAACCTGAATGGGAATTCTAATAAGTAGAGTTCGTATAATATATTGTTAAAGCCAATTAAGATATGGTGAAATTTATATATGTGAGAGTTCTCTCTTAGTATTTATGAAGCTTGAAATTGATTTGGTTCCATCAACTGCATGGTATTCTAATCTCAGAACTAAAATCCCA
>RFJB01000121.1 GCA_003695045.1 Candidatus Woesearchaeota archaeon
CTTATTGTCCTCTATAAAAAAACACGCGCTGAGTTTTCATCTCTCAGTGGTGTCATACATATTTATATGATTAATTAAAAGCACCTGCATTATGAAAGTCAAAGAGTGGTTTGAAAAAAACCGGTTCAAAGCAAGCAGTTTCTCCAACATCAAGCGCCTTGTGGAGCTCAAAAAGAAAAACAAGGAAACAATCAGCCTCGTAATTCCGACACTCAACGAAGAAGCCACCATAGGAAAGATTGTTTCTGTTCTCAAAGAAAACCTTATGGAAAAGCATCCCCTCCTTGACGAGATACTCGTGATTGACTCAGGAAGCACAGACAGGACGCTGGAAATTGCAAAGGAAGCGGGAGCAGACGTTTACTCAGCAGCCGACATACTCAAACGCTACGGCGACTGGAAAGGCAAAGGCGAAAATCTCTGGAAAGCCCTGTATGTCGCGAAGGGAAGCATCATAGCATGGGTGGATGCTGACATAAAGAACATTCATCCGCGATTTGTCTACGGGTGCGTGGGGCCGCTGCTCACCCAGAAGAAGCTGAAATATGTGAAACCATTCTACAAGCGACCCATAAAGGTTGGGGACAAACTCGAGCCGCTCGGCGGAGGAAGGGTAACGGAACTGCTTGTGAGGCCGCTTTTCAACCAGTACTTTCCGCGCCTGTCCGGCTTTATCCAGCCGCTCAGCGGGGAAGGGGCAGCAAGAAGGTCAGCGCTGGAACTCATCCCGTACTTCACCGGCTACGGGGTTGAAACAGCAATGCTCATTGATATGCAGAAAAAATTCGGGCTGAAAAGCATGGCTCAGGTGGACCTCTTCAGGCGCGTCCACAGAAACCAGTCCCTCGCAAGCTTAAGCAAAATGGCGTTTGCGATACTCGGCGTCTTCGCAAAAAGGGCGAACACCCTTGGAAAGCTCATACAGGTAGGGAGCATCAGAAAGAAATACAGGATAATCACGACCAACAAGGAGGGAGAATACTTTCTGAAAGAACTGAAAATAGCGGACAGGCAGAGGCCTCCAATCATAACACTGCCGGAATACAGAAGAAAATTCAAGAAAGAGCCCAAATGGCTGAACATGGAATCCCAACCGCTGAAAAAGAAGTCCAAATGAAACCGGTAATCTTCACAGACCTGGACGGAACCCTTCTTGACCACGAAACATACTCTTTTGCGAAGGCAAAGCAGGCGCTTGCCGCAGCAAAAAAACTTCGCGTCCCCGTCATTTTCTGCACAAGCAAGACAAGGTCCGAGATAGAATTCTGGAGGCGCAGAATTGGAAACACGCATCCATTCATATCCGAAAACGGAGGAGCAATCTTCATCCCGAAAGGATACTTCTCATTCAGGGCTTCACCCACAACAACCGACGGCTATGAAACCATCGTGCTGGGCACCCCATACAATAAACTTCTCTCTGCTTATAGAAAGCTGAAAAGCAAATTTGACATAACAGGATTCAGCGACATGACAGTCAAAGAACTCATGTCGGATGCCGGCCTTTCGCGGGCGCAGGCAGAAATGGCAAAACAGCGCGAGTTTGACGAAGTGATAAAATTAAACAACCCCTCGCAGGAGAAAGACCTTCTGAGAGAGATACGCAGGGCAGGACTCAAATACTCAAAAGGGGGCCGATACTATCACATTCACGGCAGCAACGACAAGGGAAGAGCAGTAAAAATCCTCGCAAAACTCTACCGAAACGAATACGGAAAAATAATCACGATAGGCCTCGGCGATTCCCCGAACGATTTTCCCATGCTGAATTCTGTTAAAAGACCATACCTTGTTATGCGCCCGAACAGGAGGTACTCCTCCTCAGAGTATCTCAGGGCAGGAGCGCCCGGTCCCGAAGGATGGAACAGAGCAGTCCTTAAAGAACTTGCCGCAAGAGGTGTTTTGCAATGATTGACAGGAAAAAAGCCGAAAGAATATACGCAAAAAGCATCGAGGTCCTGAAGGAAGTGCAGCTCAAAAACGGAGGATGCCTTGCAACGCCGAAAGGAGAAAGGTATCCCTATGTTTATCCAAGAGATCACGCCATAATACTTCTGGGAATGATGTCTGCAGGCCTTCACAGGCGCGCGAAAAAAGGGCTGCAGTTTGTGCTTGACTGCCAGCTTGAATCAGGAGCCTTCCCTCAGCGAATAGACGTTGACGGAAACGACGCCTCCTACAAGCCAATCCAGATAGACGGCACAGGCCTGGTTCTCTATGCGCTCTCGCAGTATGTTGAAGAAACCAGCGACCTGCAATTTGCAGAAGATAACTGGGACATTGTGAAAAAAGCAGCAGCATACATAATCAACAACGTTTACCCCGAAAAGAACCTTGTCTACACCCCGAATTCAATCCATGAGTTCCCACCGACAGAAGCAGGCCACGAAATATGGGCAAACGCAGTTTGCCAGGCGGCGCTTGAGAAACTGTACAATCTTGCTGTAAAGCTCAACCACCCGCATCAGGAGTGGAAAGAATACTCCGTAATGATAAAAGAAGGCATGTTGAAGTACATGTGGAACAGCAGAATAAAAAGTTTTGTCAAGACGATACGCGTCAAAGAGGCAAGCTCTGTGCTTATTGATCCTGATGCATCAAAGTATGCTGTGGCGGATTACGGAGTTCTTCCGGATGACGACAGCAGGGTAAAGAGCACTGTTGCAGAGATAGAGAAAAACCTCTGGAACAGACAGCTCGGCGGCCTCTGCAGATATCCAAAATACGAAGGCAGAAACAACGGGGGTTGGGGGCCGTGGCCTCACTTCACGCTAATGGTCGCGAGGCACTACATACGACTCGGAAACAGAAAAAAAGCAGACAAGTACATGCAGTGGGTTCTTGACATAGCATGGAAAGACATGCTTCCTGAGCACATCTCAACTGTTGCCGAGTTTGAGGAATACGTTCATGACTTCACCGAAGCAGGACTCCTCAGGAAGGACCGGCTGGTTCTCATAGAAAACGCGAGAAAGCACCCGATGTTCAAGAAAGGCACAGCGTACATAACAACACCTCTCGCATGGCCGCACGCAGAATTCATAAGAACATGGAATTTGTACAAAGAAAAATTCTCCTGATGCGGTAATTCGTATACGAATTTTATATTCAGAAAATTATTAATATTCGCATGTCTCTCTTATTTCTATGAAGCAGGAGAAAATACATTTTGAAATCGAAACCGTGCAGTGGGGCGGCGGGATATTTCTCCTTGACGAGGAAGACAAAAAGTGGAAGCTCTCAAGCAAGTATGCAAGAGCAAAGGTAAAAGAAAACCCTTCTCTTCTGAACAAATACATAGTCATAGAAAGGGAAATACTCACGCCAGTCAGGAGCGCATTCCACGGAATGGCGCGCGACCAACTGCTGCTGCTCGAGCCGGACTACCTCCGGATTGTGAAAGAACTGAAGCCCTCAATCTACAAGGCGCTCAGAAAAAGGCGCAGGATGCTTGCGGGCGGGAAGAGAGAATCTCAGGTTTAACAACACACTCATTGCGCCAGCCCTGTTTTTTAGTCAGGGACGTCTCAGCCGTTGTGTCCGGGGCATTTCACATCTCCGTATTCGCAAAACACGCAGCACTCCTTTTCAGCAGCAACAACCTTTCCGCAGCCGCTGCACTTGTAAAACGCCTGGCAGCTCGTCTGTGGCACTCTCATTCTCTGCTCGTGCCCGCAGAAGGGGCATTTCAGGGTTCCCCATTCATCCCCGCTCATGATGATTTGCAGATGCATGTTTCTTATTTAATTTCTTGCTTTAAGCATTAAGCGCCTTTTGGAAAAATTTTTAAACAGAAACATCTTATTCTGTTTTGTTGGGGGTGCATCAGCATGAAACTGTCAGATTACACTGTAGAACTCAAATTTCTCAAGAACGGACTGCTGGAGGAAGGCATTGCGCGCTCTCCCAAAGAGGCGGAGAAACTTGCCAGGGACTGGCTGGAAAGCATTGACGACCCGCTGGCGTGACTTTTCAATGAGTATCGTAAATATTCCGATTTTTTAGGGGCTACTTTTATTTTTTGGTTTGTCTATGTCATTTCTATGGAATTTTTTTACAAATCCTCTGATATTACTCTTATTCAAGGCGACTCTCTTGAAGTGTTGCCTAAGTTGACTTCGTCCTCGGTTGACCTGATTTTTGCTGATCCTCCCTATTTTCTTTCGAATGGCGGCCTGACATGCAAAGCTGGAAAATTTGCTTCAGTAAACAAAGCAGACTGGGATCGTTCTAATGGTCTGGAAAAAGATTTTGCTTTCACAGAAAGATGGATTAGAGAATGCAGAAGAGTGTTGAAAGAATCAGGTAGCATATGGGTATCAGGCACCATGCATAATATTTATCAAGTGGGATTTGCTCTTCAACGTGCAGGTTTTCGTATTTTAAATGAGGTCATCTGGTTTAAGCCAAATGCCCCTCCTAATCTTTCAGGAAAATACTTTACACATTCCCATGAAACTTTGATCTGGGCTCGAAAAACAACATCAGTACCTCACTATTTCGATTATCCATCTATGCGGCGCTGGCATGATGATTTTTCTCCCTCTGGCAAGCAGATGAGGAGTGTTTGGTCCATACCTGCGACCCCTTCCTCAGAGAAGATTTGCGGAAAGCATCCGACACAAAAACCTCTTCAACTTTTACTAAGAATAATAACTGCATCAACTCCTCCCGATGCTCTTATTTTGGATCCCTTTGCTGGCTCCGGAACCACTCTGCTTGCTTCAAAATTGCTTGGGCGTAGATGCATAGGAATTGAAAGGGTTGGCCGTTATCTTCAAATAGCCTTGAAAAGGATAAAATCTATAAATGACATATCTCTTTCACAGTATAATGGATATTCAAATACCCAAATTCGTAAAATGGGCGGGCGGAAAGTATCATCTGCTCGAGCAGTTCGCCCCTCTTTTTCCGAAACAGTTCAATAGATATCTTGAACCTTTTGTAGGCAGTGGAGCGGTATTTTTTTATGTAGTTCAAACGTACTCGCCTTCCAAAAGCATCATATCTGATATCAACAAAGAACTTATGACCGCTTATGAAATTGTTCGAGATGATGTTGAATGACTTGGCGT
>RFJB01000122.1 GCA_003695045.1 Candidatus Woesearchaeota archaeon
GATTTCAGCTCGGCAACCGATTTCCAGAATACTAATGCGACGCAGCACACCTTTGCTGCATCAGTTTCCAACGGCACGAACTACACCTTCTATTACCTCTGCAGGGACCTCAACGGAAACGTCAATTCTCCTGCTGCAGAACACTTCTTCTCAGTCGCCGCGGCTCCTTCCGGGCCCTCAATAAGCATTTCACACCCGTCCAATGGAAGCGCCCTTGCTGTCGGCACCACGTGGACGTGGCTCAACATAACCACAAACGAGTCCGCCTCGTGCAAGTTCTCCTCGAACTCTTCGTTTTCATTCGCTTCGGAGGGCACCCTTATGAGCTCAAACAGTTCAAACACAGGCCACTATTACAACTATTCATCGCTCTCAAACGGGCAGAGCTACACCATTTACTACCGGTGCAACAACTCCATGGCGGCAGTAAGCAGCCCCAAAAAGCATGTCTTTTCGGTGGCTCCCGATACATCCTCCCCTTCAATATCCTTCATAAGCCCGACCCCCTCTTCAGGAAGCACTTCAACATCATCTTCAGTCAATATCAAGGTGAATATTTCAGAAACCGCAAACGCAACGCTGGTCTTCAATGGAAACTCATATGTCATGAAAAACTCTACTGGAGGCACGCAGGGAACAACACTGAACAAGACGCTCTCTGTGTCGGACGGAACCTACTCTTACTATGTCGTTGCAGAGGATTCCGCGGGAAACACCGCGACGAGTTCCACAAGAACGCTTACCATCGACACGACCGCGCCTGTCATAACATTCGTTTCCCCGTCGAACGGCTCGACACTCTCTGACGGTGGAAACATTCTTCTCTCTGTTTCCACAGACGAAGCTGCCAACTGCACCCTGACCTCAAGGAAGCTCGGCACCACCACCTCAACATCTGACGTTGTCCTCACGGCAAACTCTGCGCGCACCTCATTCACCAAGCGGTTCAACTCAACAGCGGATTCGAGCGGTTTTGACAACTATTTCACAGTGCAGTGCGTTGACGACTACTCCCACACCTCCACATCAACGACCTACTTCAAGATAAACGACACTACTGCTCCTTCAGTGACCTTTGTCAGTCCGAAAAGCAACTCCTACGTCGCATCATCTTCTGTTACACTGAACATCACGACAAGCGAGCCCCTTGGAAGCGTCAAGAAGGCGAAGGTTGACTCGGGCAGCTACGTGTCACTTTCCGGTTCATCATACTATTATTACACCTTTACCTCTCTCAACGACTCAAAGCACACAATAACAGTGAATGTATCTGACACAAAGGGGAACACTGCTTCCTACTCTGTGTCATTCACGGTTGACACGCAAAGCCCCGAACTGGAGGTTGTTTCTCCGGAAAACAAGGAAAAAATCTCCGACTGCACAGCGGTGGTTTTCAACCTCTCTCTTTCCGAGGAGTCAGAGTGCTCCTACGAGTGGTTTGAAGATGTTGAAGATGAGTGCAGGGACGATTGCCAGGCAGATTATGACGAGTGTTACAATGATTCAGACACTGTGGATGAGAAGAACGCCTGCCGCGATGACAGGGACGCCTGCTATGACGACTGCGAAGAGGAAAAGTACGAGTCCATTGACGATGATTCCCTGGAAGAGCAGGACAGGGACGCGTGCTACTCCTGCCAGGACTCCTGCGAGGAGTCGTGCGATTCCGACTACGATTCCTGCATGGACTCTGCAGACACAAGCGACGAGGAAGACAGCTGTAAAGACGACTATGATTCATGCGTTTCCGACTGCGACGACTCCTGCGAGGACGAATGCAAATGGTACTATTACGCCTCTTTCTCGCAGTGCGTTGACGACGGCGACTATCTGGTCGCTTTCTCCTGCGAGGACAACGCGGGCAACGAGAACAAAACCAACATTACCTTCTCTGTTGAAGACACGGTCCCTCCCGTCATCCTTTCCCTGTCTCCGTCAGGAAAGGTTTATTCATACTCGGTTACTCTTTCTGCAACAACATCCGAGGATGCTGAATGCAGGTACTCGGATTCAAACGAGGGCTTCTCTTCAATGAAGAACTCAATGTCCGGCTCGGGAACCTCGCATTCCGCTTCGCTTTCCTTCTCTGAGCCGGGAGAGCACACCTACTATGTTTCCTGCAACGACACCAACGGCAATGTTATGTCTTCAGCAAACTCCACGACCTTTGAGGTTGTTCCGACAGAGAACGATTACGCCTACAAGAAGCTCGGCAGGCTTTCCGCAGGGGAAATCCCTGTTTCATTTGACAACTCCTCCGATGTTCCTGTCAGGAAGGTCGTCCTCAAGCTCTCTGCAGAGGTTGACAGCGAGATTATTGAAGTGGAAGAACTGCCGGCAAAACCCGATGACGTTCCTGCTCCGTCAAAGAAGGTCTACTCGTACCTCGACCTGCGCAGGAAATCTCCTTCCTCTGCGCTGGAGTCAGCGGAGATAACATTTGATGTTTCAACATCATGGATTGTTTCAGAGGGCATCTCCGCATCGGACATTGTTCTCAAGCACTTCGTCGATTCTTCTAGCAGCTGGGAAGACCTCCCAACTTCCAAGGTTTCGGAGAGTGCAGAGTTCATAACCTACACCGCGAAAACCCCGTCGTTCAGCATTTTCGCAATCTCGGTAAAAGAATCAGAGAAGTCGCAGGCGTCGTCTTCGCAGTCGTCCTCTCAGGACTCAAAAGCGTCTGCAGGAACTTCTGATGAAGGTTCAGCGAATGAAACTCCTGAGAATGAAACAGTGCTTCAGCCCGATTTGGACCAGCCGTTGCCGGAATGGCCGGAAATGCCTTCTTCGGGATTCTCATGGCTCTGGACTCTCGTTTCAGTCCTGGGGCTTGTGGCTGCCGGCGGCGCTGTCTGGGTCACATTCAAAGGTCCCTTCTGGAAGCAGCCCGGTTCAGGCGGTTCAGGTGGTTCAGGCGCGCATTCCGAATCAACGATGCCATCATCCGAGTCTAGTGAATCCAGGCCTTCCCTCTCGGAGGAGGAAGAAGCCATCAGCTCCTACCTGGCTTCCGGCATGACCCTCGAGCAGGTCAGGGATTTGTTCGTTGGCAACGGCTGGTCCCCAGAGGACTTTGACTCCCTCTACGCCTCCTATTTCGCCAAGGTGTCGTCCTCCGAATCCTCTTCAGAATCCTCTTCTGTCGGGTCGTCTCCCGAATCATCTCAGGACTCCTACTCTGAATCGCTCCCGGATTCCTCTCCTGAGGCGTCTCCTGCAGCCAGCGAGCCGGGATCAGAGCCTGTCTCAGAACCCGCTCCCGACCTTGGAGCTTTCATCAAGCAGTCGATACGGGCAGGACTTGACACGCACGATATTGTCCGGCAGCTTCTCGATGCCGGCTGGCCCAAGGATGCCGTGCTCAGCGAGATCCGGTTTCTTGAGGAGCAGAAACTCTCTCTGGAGAAATTCGCAGAGCAGCAGATTCAGTCAGGAATCCCAAAGGAAGAAATAAAGAACATGCTTCTCAGCCAGGGCTGGCCCGAAGAAGACATTGATGATGCGCTGAAAAAATTCTGATTTCGGAAGATGCCTTTCTCTTTCCGGCTATCTTTTTTTCTTCCTTATTTTAATCACATCACCGAGCGTTATGGTGTCTCCTCTGCTTCTCTCTATTGCTATTTTGGGCGCTTCTTCTTCAACCACGAGCTTTATTCCAAGGGCATGCTCCAGTTTCTCGGCAAGCTTTATTGACGGTTCCATATGCTTTGATTCGAGCTTGTGAATTACCGACTCCTTTTCTGCTATCTTCTTCGCGAGTTCCTCCTGCTTCCAGCCCCTTTTTTCTCGAGCCCTCTTTATTCTCACATGGTAATCCTCAACAATGCTCTGGATTATCTCCGGCTCCTCCTTTTTTGCCTCTTTTTTCACAACACGGCTTTTTGCCGCTTTTGGCTTTGGCAGGCTCAACGGCCTGACCACTTTGCCGTATGACGAGCAGCTTTTGCACACATTCAGAACTGTTCCCTCTATTTCTGTGGCGTAAAGCGGCCTTTCTTCTCCGCACATCTCGCATTGCATTCTCTCTCGCCCTCCGCTTATTCTGTCTCTCCGACAAAAGTTACGATTATCCGTCTTTCTCTCGGGCCGTCAAAATCGCACAGGAATATGTCCTGCCACGTTCCCAGAACTATGTCGCCTTCTCTCACAGGAACGCTTTCCGAGGGACCGATTATTGACGCCTTTATGTGGGCTGCCGCGTTGTTGTCTATCCTGTCATGGCGGTAACCTGCATGTTTGGGAACTGCCTTGTCAAGAGCCCACAGGATGTCTCTGCCTATATTTGGGTCTGCGTTCTCGTTTATCGCTACGGCTGCAGTTGCGTGCGGAACAAACACATGGCAGATGCCGTTGTCCGCTTTCAAGCTTCTCAATGCTCTTCTGACTTCTTCTGTTATGTCGACGAACTCCTCTTCCTGCCTCGTTCTTACGCTGAACTCTGTGCTTCTCATGCATTCTTCTTTTCCACAGCCCTCTTTTATACTTTTTCTTAATCTGTTTTTTAATCTGTTTTTATTGCGCTTCTCTCTCGAATTCTCTCCCTTTCTGGTTATTTCAGCCAATCTGGTATCACTTCTGAGTGAGTAGATAATCTTATATAAATTTGTATACTGGTATATCTTTATGTCAGAGGTAGTGATCAGGTTTCAGAATGTCGCGAAGAGCTTCGGCCACAAGACAGTGCTCAAAGACGTTACCTTTGAGGTCCGGTCCGGAGAGGTCTTCGGCATCATCGGCATGTCCGGTTCAGGCAAAACAACCCTCCTGAACACGCTCATAGGATTCCTCCAGCCCGACTACGGCGACATCCGCTTCCGTCTCGAGCACCTTCTCGAATTTGAGGAAGACGAGGAAACGCAATACCGCTCGGTCTTCAAGAACCTTGACGATGTGAAGAGAACATTCGGTTTTGCTGCGCAGACGCCCTCCTTCTATGAAAACCTGACCCCTGTGGAGAACCTGGAATATTTCGGCAGGATGTACGGCCTCTCAAAGGACGTGCGAAAGACAAACGCCGACATTCTTCTGCACCTCATGCGCCTTCAGTCCTCAAAAAATGTGCTTGCGAAAAACCTCTCCGGAGGAATGCAGAAGCGGCTTGACATTGCCTGCGCCCTCATACACGACCCAAAAGTTCTCATTCTGGACGAGCCGACCGCAGACCTTGACCCTCTTCTCAGAAGGGAAATGTGGGAGCTCATCAAGAAGATAAACAACAAGGGCACAACAATACTGATGGCGTCCCACTTCCTTGACGAAATAGAAAGCTTGTGCGACCGCGTCGGCATACTCTTTGACGGCGTAATACTGAAATCCGGAACTCCTGACGAGCTCAAGAATGTCTACACCCACGACGAGGAGATACACATCCAGACAAGTCCCGGAAGATACGACCTTCTCATCAACTATCTCAAAGCCCAGCAAAAAAAGCTCAACATAACACGCATAATAAACAAAGGCCACAAGCTCGTGATATACACCTTGTCCGCAGAAAAAGTCCTCCATTTCCTCCTTCACGGCATAGAGAAGCTTGACGAGTCGCTCCTGGACGTTTATGTGAACAAGCCGAGCCTGGAAGAGGCATTTGAGTCGCTCATAAAGGAATCAAGAAAGAAGAAGGACTGACGTGGTACGAATGTGGAAGATATTTGCCGTAATCCTCAGGAACATTAAGCTGCTTACCCGCTCGAAGCTTTCGGGGCTGATAGTCATAGCAGGGCCTCTCTTCATAATGTTTCTCGTAGGGCTTGCATTCAACACATCGAACATATACTCGATAAACATTGCCGCCTACAAGCACGACAACAGCCCTCTCTCGGACACCTTCATAAGCCAGCTCAGGCAGAACAAGTTTTCAGTGTCTGTTATGGATTCCCTCGACGAGTGCATTGAATCAGTAAGGTGGGGCGCCTCTCATATCTGCATTGAATTTCCGGCGGACTTTGTCATAACAAACAACAAGACGAACGAGATAAACTTCTATGCCGACACATCGCAGATGAACATCGTCTATCTCGTTCTTGATTCTGTCTCAAGCGAGCTTTCCAGCAGGGCCTCCGAACTGAGCGAGGGCCTGACCCAGCTTATTTTGGACACTGTTGATTCTGCAAGGGAGATGATAACCAACAATACCGCTCTCCTTACCGAACAGGGAGCCCGAAGGAAATCCGCTCTTGCAGAAATCGACTCATCAGAATCAGAGCTTGACGGCCTTGACCTTGAGCTTCCGTCATCAGCATCCTCTGATGTGGACTCCCTCTCCGACAGTATTGACGAGCTCTCTGACAAAGTTGACGAGCTCTCTGACAACGCTGACGACGCTGTTTCCGAGTTCCGCTCCCTCATGTCGAAAGTTGAAAACAATGCCGAGGACCTTGTTGACGAACTCGACGACGCCAACCTTTCAACATCTGATGCAGAGGCAATCCTCGATTTCATAAACGACTCAAGGGACTCTTTGAACCGGATTGAAGAAAACCTTGACAATGCAAACAGCAACATATCTGACCAGTTCTCCGCAATACACTCCCTGCTCTCGGATGTTTCGAGAAACATTGACAAGGCATCAAACCTGCTTGGCAAGGCATCTGATGCGCGCAGCAGCGTCAAGGAAAAGTTCAAGTCCATCCGGGAGGACATCAACAAGAGCGAAGCCATAGCCCAGCAGATTCTTTCCGGCTACAATGCCCTGGCATCTCAGATTGACTCCCTCCCTGTCACAAGCGCCCATTCAATAGCCAGGCCGGTAACAACTTCCATAAAATCGGTTTCATCAGAGCAGTCGAACCTCGTATACATGTTTCCCGCTCTTATAATGCTCCTCGTCATGTTCATGCCCCTGCTCCTCTCCTCAACCCTTGTCATTATGGAGCGCAAGTCAATGGCGACATTCAGAAATTTCTGCACCCCCACAAAGGACATATCCTTCATGCTCGGCACCTTCATAACCTCGCTTTTGGTGGTGGGAATACAGCTCGGCCTGCTCCTCTCCATTGCAGTGTTCTTCTTCAAGGATGTTCTTGTCTTCAACCCGCTTGTTCTTGTCCTCGTTCTCGTTGTCCTGACCGTTCTCTTCACGGTTCTCGGAATGGCAATAGGGTATTTCTTCTCAAGCGAGGAAACAGTGACTCTCGCAAGCATTTCCGTCGGAAGCCTCCTTCTTCTGCTTTCTGACTTCATCCTCCCGCTGGAGAGCATGCCTCCCGAGGTTGCTTCCCTTGCATCTTACAATCCCTTTGTGATTGGAACGGACATTCTCAGGCAGGTGGTTCTCTTTGATTTCGGCTTCTGGAGAATATACGACCGCCTTTACATCCTGCTGTTGTATGCTGTTGCGCTCTTCCTTCTGACGATTATAGTCCAGAAGATTATGAAGTACCGCTTCCTCCGGCTCTACACGCGCTTCAATGTGAACAAGAAGGACAAAAAGGCGGTTTCCCTCCAGCTGGAGCCTTCAGAGCCCCTGAAGCTTGACGACGGCTCGGAGATAAAAACCCTCGGGGAGCTGGCTGAAAAGCTTGAGTCAATCCCCACCAAGAAATATGAGCAGTATGTCTCTGAGGACTCGGATGCGTTTGCGGACTGGATAAGAAAATCTTACGGGGACGCTTCTCTTGCCGCCAAGTTTGCCAGAACGAAGTCGCTCAAAAAAAGGGTCCGCCTGCTCAGAAAAGCCCAGAAGAAAAGGGACAAACTGATTGAGAAGCGCAAGCGTTCAGGCGGAAACGAGGAAAAGGTCTGATTCTCCTTTGTCTGCTTTTCTGCTGGTTTCTGTCGGGCTGCCTGATTTCTGCGGTGCCTGAAAAATCAAAGAGGAGATTATATAAATAACCCGTCTTTATGTTCATGCAGGGGTGGTTGTTATGGCTCGCGTTTCACAGGGTTCAGCAAAAAAAGGTTCGAAAAAAAGAGATTCTGAAATCAGACCGGGAATGAAGAATTATTATTCTCTCGCGCTTCTGGTAATACTGGTTGCCGTCTCAGGAGTCATTGGCGTCACAGTAGTCAAGAAGCCGGCATCAGTAAGCGGTTCTTCTTCAATGCGCCTCACGGTTTATAATTCCGGCTTCGCTCTTGTTTCCCAGCACCAGCAGGTTCACCTCTACAAGGGGGCCAACACGGTCCTTTATGACAGGGCTCCGTCCATGGTTGAGCCGGACTCTGTCAGCGTTTCGCTTTCCGACAGGGACCTGAAACTCAGGGAGCAGTCCTTCCTCAACTCTCCTGTAAGCAAGGGCTACCTCCTCTCACGCTTTGTCGGTGAGAAAATAACGGGCTACCAGACGGTGGGGAATGAACGGCTCCTTGTTGAAGGAACGCTCCTCTCCCATTCCGGCGGAGAAGTAGTTCTGAAGAAAGAAGACGGAAGCATTCTCATAGTTTCTCTCTCGGAATTTGAGCTTGCAAAGCCGTCCTTTGAAATATTTCCCAGGCCGACCCTCAAATGGCTGATTGAAGCGCCATCAGAGGATGATTATTCGCTTGACGTTTCCTACCTTACAGGAGGCCTCTCCTGGGAAGCATCATACTCGGGCATCCTTGATGATGACGAAGCAACAATGGACATTTCTTCATGGGTCTCTCTCGAGAACAACGCAGGCGCCGACTTCAACAACGCCAGGATAACAGTCGTGGCGGGCTCCGTCAACAGGCAGTCGCGTTCAACCCAGTATCCCGTTCTTTTTGCCAAGCGCGATGTCGCGGCAATGGCTGAAGAAGCAGCCCCTCAACCTGCGTATTCGCAGGAGGCGCTCTTCGAATACTATTCCTACACATTTGAAGAACCGACAGACCTTCCTGACGGCTCAGTCAAGCAGCTAAGCTTCCTCTCTGCAGAGGACGTGCCTGTTGAGAAGAGGTTTGTGTTTGATTCGTCGTCTCCTGTCGTGCTCCGCTCCGGCAGTCAGGATTCTTTCTCGCCTGTTTCCGTAAGCTTCGTGTTTGAAAACACGGAAGACAGCAACCTTGGATTCGCGCTTCCTTCGGGAAGCTTCAAGCTTTACAAAAGGTCGTCTGACGGATCGCTGGAGTTCATCGGCGAGGATTCAATCCGGCACACCTCTCTGAAGGAGGAAGTCTCACTTTCCACGGGCAGCTCCTTTGATGTTCTCGCCAAAAAGACCCAGACGAACTATGAGCGCCTGGGCTCGTCAACCTATGAGTACTCTTTCAAAGTTGAGCTCAGAAACAACAAGGACTCTGACGTGGTTGTCTATGTTGTTGAGCACCCCTACGGCGACTGGAAGATAACATCCGAGTCGATGCCTCACCGGAAGGTCTCGCAGAACAAGGTGGAGTGGGCAGTTCCTGTAAAGGCGAACTCAGAAGAAACCCTGGAATACACCATCAGGTATGAGTACGGGTAGATCAATAAAGTAATTCCTTGGGGGGCTTTGCGGCATCCTGTTGTCTTTTAGTTGTGTTGTCTTTTAGTTGCTGCCCTGCCCTTTCGGCCCTCCTGCTTATTAACCTTTATAAGTAACTCTCACTTTTCTCCTGCTCATGGCTGATTTGGTACGGAGGGGCTGGTTCGAGGCCGTGAAGTTCGTCTTTATGGACGGCAACGGCGACGTTCTCCTGGAGAAGCGCTCCAGCAGTAAGGCAATCTTTCCAGGCATTACTGCATTTCCTGCAGGGCATGTTGACACCCTGGATGCCGATGCCCTGCCGGAAAACCCTGCTTTGCACGCCTTGAAGCGGGAATCCGTAGAAGAACTTGGCATAGTGCCTAAAATCGCTGTTTTTCTTGGCAAAACTTCCTTACGCCTTGAAACCCCCGAATTCAGGCGTTACGGGCTTTCTTACTACCTCTGCAAGGGCTTTGACCGTCACTCAGTGCCCGCTGTTTCCATGGAAAATCCGCCCGCAAAACTGCTCTGGAAGCCGTTTAAGGCCGTTAGAAGCGTTCTGGGCATTCCTCAGGATGGCGAAATCCTCTCGTTTCTGCCCAGAAAACAGCCGGTAATCTGCGTTTCAGGCACCCCTGGCACCGGAAAGACGACTCTTGCAAAAACCCTCTCAGAACGGCTGAATTTGGCTTATTTGGGCATTTCTGAGACCGTGAGAAGGCACAAGCTCTACGACTCTTTTGACGGGAAATACGGCTCATACATCGTTTCTGTGCCCCGTTTGAAGCGCTTTATACGCTCTGAACTGGAAAAAAAGCCGTTTGGATGGGTTATTGACGGCCACATGTCTCACTTTCTGCCCAAATCGCTTGTTGATGTGTGCATAATCTGCCGCACAGACCTTAAAATACTCAATTCGCGCCTCCAAAGCAGGAAATACCCCCCTGAAAAGATTCGCGAGAACCTTGACTCCGAGATATTTGACGTCTGCGGTCAGGAAGCCCTCTCTTTCGGGCACAGGGTCCTCTACCTGAACACTTCTTCCTCCTCCCGGGAGTTCCTCTTTCAGGAATTTATGCGTTTTCTCAAGCAAGGACACACCCCCTTACTTCCTGTGGAAGCTATTGATAGCTTCCAGAAGCCCTGAAACCTCTTTCATTTTTAAATGAATGTCTTTCTAAGCTCTCTGGTAGCTATTTATAGCTATTTCAGGCGTTTTGGCACCTCTCAGGTGCCTTTTATTTTTAAAAGAATCTTCTTTCTGCTCTGCCGTCTGCTCTCTTTTTCTTCAGGTTCAGTTCAGGTTCAGTTCGGTACTTGGTTCAGGTTCGGTTCGGTACTGGACCTCCGAACCTGTTTTTGAACCTCTCAGAACAAGGTGTTTTTGTGGAAGGCAATGCTGCTTCTGCGTGTCTTTTCCGGTCGCTTTCGGGGGTTTCTCTTACTGCTCGGCCTCTGCTTTTTTCTTCTTCACTATGAGCACTCTCTTCGAGCCGACAGTTGCGCTTTCAATAACTCCTCTCTGCTTTAGTTCCCTCAGATATCCGTAGAAAGTGGTCCTTCCGCAGAGTTTTTCCTTGTGGACTATGTTCCTCTCAAGCTCCTTTGTGGTGGGCTCCGTTGTTTCAATCTCGCGTATTATCTCCCTCATTACGAAGTTCTTCCTGTTGGGCTCCACCCTTCTGAGGATTGCCTCCTTGAATGCGCTTCCCCTTTCCTCTGCGGGTCTTTTTTGGCCGCTCAGGTTCAGGTTCGGTTCGGTACTTGGTTCAGGTTCGGTTCGGTACTGAACCTCCGAACCTGCTGTTCTCTGCCTCTTGAGCTCTTCTATCTGTTCTCTTACCATCTCCAGTTTCTTCTCGTTCTCCTCCTGCTTTCTGAGAAGCCATTTCACATCGTTTGCAAGGGAATTGCTCAGATTCCGAAGCTGGATAACATGGTTGTGCAGGTATCCAATCCAGCGCGAAGCATTCTCAAGCTCCTTTCTCTTTACCTCGACCTCTGTTTTGTGAGAGTTCTCAAGGTCGGTGTGCTTCTGGTACAGGTGCCTGAGCCATGTCTCAAGACGCCTTACATCGTTGTCCACCGCGCTGAAAGCCCTCTGCAGTTTGAAATCAACATGCTTTACCTCGTCCTTTACGATTTTTCTCTTAAGATACGAAAACATTTTTTCACCCTTTCCATTGGCTTTTTACTGAATGAAAAGCTTTATTCCGCGAAATCTATGCTGTCTATCCTTCCGTCCCCGTCAGTGTCAAATCCCTGGACCACCCTGTACCACTCTTCCTGCCCGCTGAATGTCTGAATCAGCCCGTGATAGTGCCTTGTGAGCGCCACCACCGCCGCTTCTGTGCCGGTTCCGCGTATTCCGGCAATAACAAGCATCTTCTTGCTTTCCCTCCCCGGAGCCGTTATTCTGGCTATAATGCCTGTGTTCTCTGAAACATACTCCTTTCCTGTTCTCTTGGAGATGATTCCCCACGGGGGCTTGTCGCTGAATCTGACAAGCATGTGATCGTTTATTGCTTTCATAATCATATTTGTGACAGGTCCGCCCACTACTATCATGTTTTTGTCTGAATTCTGGATGCTTATGTTGACATCCAGCGCGACTGCCGGCTCGTGGGTAAGCGACGCGCGCCTGCCGAGGAAAATCCCTACTTCGACGCCGTAATGCCCGTCGCGGGCGCTTGCTCTGTAGGGCCCGTGAGGATCTGGGGAGCCAACAACTATTGTTGCGTTTATTCTTCCGTTCTTGACGAACGGATCCAGGAATTCCGCCAGCTTCTCCTCGCGCTCGTCTTCTTCTGCCACCTCTTCCTTTTCCCATTTGTCCGCGAAGCTTACTGCAAAGCTGCTTGATGCCGCCTTAAACCTCTTTGCTATGGTGCCTCTCACATTACGTGTCTCGACTACTTCTATCATGCCCATTATTGAGAGCTGCTTGAGGTGGTAGTATGCTTTCTGCTCCGGAATCCTGAGTTCTCTCGCAATCTCGGCAGGATACATTGCCTTTTTGCCGAGCACGGCCATTATTTTGCTTCTTAGCGGGCTGTCTATTGCTTTTATCTGGCTTGGCTCATCCAGAATCAGGGCTGGCGTTTTGTAGGTCGTGCTGCCTTCCCGTTTGACAAGCCATGCGTTCTTTTTCAATTCCCATGCCTCCTGTTGGCTTTCCAGTCCAGAATCGCATTTATTCTTTCACAATCGTTCTTTCATTCTATCATCTGTTTCTTA
>RFJB01000123.1 GCA_003695045.1 Candidatus Woesearchaeota archaeon
CTCCAGTTCTACTTTAATTCTATCTTCCGTCATGCTCGGGGAGAACGGATCAAAAGGTTCGTAAACTACTGATTTGCCGCTAAATGTGGCAGAATAGATTCCGTTCGGCGAAAGAACAACTTTGCCCTCACTAAAAAATTGATATTTGCTCTTGATTCCTTCCGGAATTTCGTTGTATTAAATCGGGACATACTGGTAAATGTCATCAGCCATTGGCAACAGCCCCCTCTGTTCGAGAAATGGAGGCGGAGGGGTGAGATCGGCTTCTGTCGGCTTGTATGGGTTGCCATTATCATCCAACGGTGTTGCACCGTCAGGCGGTAGCCATGCAACTTTTCCGCTTGGATAAACTATTCTGGTCCAGCCGTTTACAAAATCAATCCCCGCGAAACATGAGGGAATGGTGATAAGAGCCGCTGCTGTAAGCAAGAATATGACAAAGAATCTTTTATTCACACTCCCACCTCCTGGCAGAAGTCCTGGGAGGGTTTGAACTGTTTGAATTGTTCGCCGAGGGACTGGGAAACCGCCACTGCCTGGGCTACGGCTATGGGCTTGTCGCAAGCAAAGCCCCAATGCAAGAGACCTGCCAGCCATGAACCTTTGCAAACCGCGGCGCCCGCAGCATAACCTGCCAGAGCAAGGGGGTCTGACAGGGCGTCAGCAACCATCCTTCCAAGTTCCTTGATGACCTGTCCAAATGGCACGATGGCAAAGAACTGTCCTATCACAAACTTGCAATACATAAGATACCTTGTGCTCTGGCAGGCGTATGCAGGCGTTCCCAGAGGCACCATTTTCTCCATGCAGAACACATAGTAGCAATCTATCTGCCTTGCCTTGTTAATATTGTAAAATATTCCGGGTATGCAGAGCATTATCGTGCTTAGTATGAGGCTGTCTTCGGGTTTTGTTGAAAAGAGCTGGCTTGACAGGTTTTGCCACACTGCCTTTGCGTAAGTGTCGTCTCCCACTATGCTTCCGCGGCCTGCCGTGGCTTCAGCCCAGCTGGTTCCGAAAGACTTCAACTTCTTAAGTTTGGATGAAAGTTTTCCTTCGGGAACAATGTCAAGCCAGTTTTTCTTGCAGGAGATGTACAAACAGCCTTCCATCAGAGTCCCGAAAACTCCATCACGGCCGGCTTCCACATAAGCTCCTACTGCCCCCAAGCTTTGTTTGACGCCGGGGATGTTCAGCCAGTCCATCAGTCCTAAAAGACCGAGAACGCCGTTTGATATTATTACAACCGAATTCAGGACGTTGCAAAGATTTCTGAAGATTGTTAACACATCATCTACACTGTCTATCCATTTTGACCTCTTGAGAGTTGCCTTTATATGCTCCACCTGGTTGTGGAGTCCTGTGTCAAGAGCTGCGTCGCCTCCCTTTACCGGAACAATGATGCTTACATTCTGGATTTCATAGTCGTAGACCGTTTTTGTATTTTTGTTGGCAAATCGTATTCTGTAAGGGCAGACGAATGCGAATTCGGTTATGTTGCGCTCTATTGTCTGTGCGTCAAACTTGAGGATTGAATAAAGCGTAAAAGGCGGTTCAACGCCTTCTGATGAGAGTATCTGGTTTCCGAAAATGCTTGACGATTCAAAGTAGTCCTTTGTAAGGTTTGTGGGTATGCACTCGCCGTCCTTCTGAACATCCAGCAATACATAGGGTGTTGAGGAGTCAGAGCCGGTTGTCAGGGTGAACTCGCACCATATCTTGTTTCCGCCGGGATAGTATCTGATAAGGGACCGGTCAACATATTCCGGCATGCATCTTACTGCAGAGCCGTCTTTTACTGCCAGCTTCCAGACATCTCCGGGAGGCGTTTCGGCAATCTGGTATATGATGAACGGGCTGAAAAGGTTTCCCTCGAAGAGGTTTCCTGCAACATCGCGTATCCTTACAGGAATCCCTTCAAGTTTGAAGAGGGGCCCCTGAACGACCGGTCCCACTTCCCATCTGCAGTCAAACTTTCCGTTTTCCTCCTGAATGCATATGCTGGCCTGAACCCATGATGAGTTTTCAGGGGGGTTTTCCAGAACATCGCCCAGATTTATTGCTGCATCCCATGCTCCGTTCTCGTTTATTATTCCGGAGCCCGCGTCAATACCTCTTATGAATATCTTAAGAATGTCGCCGGAGAGGGTGTAATAACTCTGAAGCCCGTTTTCGTGGACTGAGAGGATAAACGTTTCATTCTCAAGAATCTCCGGCGCCTTCTCGTCCAGGTAGACGAGCGCCTGTCGTTCCCCGTCAACGGGGTTGCCAGCATCATCAACGCTCTGGTAGTTGAGCATGATGCGATAAGCGTGGCCGTCCTGGAGTGAAGGATGGGGGCTGACTGACAGCAGGCATCTCCACTGGCCGTTGTTGTTTGAGCAGTACATCTGCCTGGAATGGTTGTTGTCCCTTGTTATGCTTGCTGCGTCAAGGAAGACCCATGAATAGTCAAGCCCTGAACCGGCATCGTCAATGACTGCCTGTATTACCGCGCTCTTATTGTTGAAATAGCACTTTTCCGCGTTGCAGTTTGCGGTTCCCAGTTTTTTGACATCGGGCCTGTCGTTGTCAAGCATCATGTTTGCAGTGACTGTCTGGGTGCTTTTCAGCCCGTGCTCGTCTATGGCGGTGATGTTGAACGAGAGCTGGCTGCTTTGCGTCCTTATGAAGAAGGCCCTGTTCTGACTGTTTGGAACGAGAGTTTTGTCAAACCTGCACTTGTATGTTTCGTCTCTTTTCACGCAGTGCGTCTGTATCTGGCTTCCCTTTATGGTTATGTTCTTGTACCTTGCTGAATATACAATGTTGTCGTTCAGAGATGACATGTCCGCCTGCACTTCCTTGAGCGAGTGCTCGTTGATTGTCACTTCTATCGTTGCTCCTGCCAGCCCTGCTGTCGGCCCGTCAGTGGAGATGTAATTGACCTCGCTTCCTCCCTGGTAGACCTTGAATGAGGTGTCTATGACCGGCTCGTCAAAGTCAAGGTAGTGGGAATCATTGCCTGACCTGCCTGTGTTGCCGAGGTTGTCGTATGCTATCGCGTATATCGTGGCGTTTCCGGACTGGCTTATTGAGGTGTTCAATGTTTTGCTGAATGTTGTGCAGTTGTTCGGCTCCGCGTTCACATTTATCGTGTCCGCTGCAAGCAGGACGCCGTTGTTGTAGAGTTCTATCTTGGACAGCCCGGCGCAGAAAGCGTTTCCGCCGTCCATAAACGGCGGGTCCTGCGCTGTTACCGTTACCTGCACCCTGTCTTTTATCTGCTCCGCTTTAAAGTTTGTAAATGCAGGCCCCTGGTTGTCCATGTAGAATGTTTTCAACCTTGCATCTGCAGGGGTTATCTTGTTCCTGTCGCTGTAAAGAAGCACCTTGATGGAGTTCTTGTTGTTTGTGAGCGGGTTTCTCTCGGAGCCGAGCATGTTTATGCAGTTGCAGATGTAGGTGTCGTTCTGGCTTGTCGGCTCGCATCCAAGCGTCTGGTTTGAGTAGTTGCACAGGTTGAAGGGGAGCAGTTCCCTGCCGAACCTTACGGCAAGCTGGTCTTTCGTCACATTCGCGTCTCCCGGCATTGTTACATTGACAGCGAGATACATCGTTCCGTATGCAGGAACAAAGTCAGGAATTCCCTTTTCGCCCGTTATCGTGACAGAGTTTATTCCCGCCGCGAACACCTCGGAGGTGATGAACGGCAGAGCAATGAACATGCCGAATGCTATGCTCGGCTTCCACAGGTTGTCTGTTTTGTAATTGAGCGCAATGAAAAGGAAAAGCGCTGAAATCAGAGCATATATTATAATAGGCATTGTGCCGCTGAAAGAATATGCGACAGTGCTTCCCTCTGCGAAAGGAATGCTTCCCTCTGTTGAAAGAGGCGTCGTTCTGGCAAAGCCGCCTGCTTCCATCGGCGCCTCAAGGGAAACAGCAGCTGCTCCGACGGGGCTTTGCACCGATGCCAGCGCTGGCACTAAGAAGAGGTTGAGCACAACCCACGCCAGCATTGCATCCTTCATTCTCATTTGCATCACATTGTTGCCTGATAGCATGTCAGCTTGTAAAAGTCGCTCTTTACCAACGAGCAAAGTTCTCTTGCCTTGGGGAACTCCCTGTGCGAGGCAGCCACCGTGACATAGCACACGTCCCTGTCTGCGAACGCCTTGGTGTTGCATATGTTCATGCTTTCCTCGTATGTCTTGCCTCTCAGCTCGTAAGCCAGGCGGTCGACAGTGTATGTTGCGGACTTGTAAAATTCAAATCCGAGGGCTATTACGAACACAATCGCGAAGAAGTAAAAGATGTACACTGAACTTATGAAGACCTTGTCAGCCAGGTGTATGTGCGGGTGGTAGTGCTTCACGGTGAAATAGTCCTTTCTCTCGTATATGTACCACAGCGTGAGAAGGTTGAGGAACACGGTAAAGATGAACGAACTAACGATGAAGCCGGCTATTATGTTGAGTATGGTGTATTTTATGAATACAAGGGTGATGACGCTGTTTAGTATGCTGAATGTGTACAGGAAGAGGGCAAGCTTCCACGCCCAGAAGCGCCTGTTGTAGAAGCCGTATATGAGGAGAAGCATCAGCCCCAGAGTGAGGATGTTGCTGACAAGGGCATACGGGCTTTGGACAAGGAATTCCATGTGGAACAGGAAGGGGAATATCAGGCCGAACAGGGCGTAGAAAAAGCAGAGGAGGACTGAATAGTTTATCAGGACTTTGATCCCTACGGGGATTATGTGCTTCTCCTTTTTGCGGGAAGCCCCTTTTTTTCTGCCCACCCTCTTTTTCATCTATGCTCAACCAATCTAACGACTAATCAAAAACCACCCAATGTCCAAATCTTTAAAAAAGAGATATAAAAAAGTTTCGTTTGCTAAAACCTTGCTGTTGTCCTGTCAACAAGAAACCCTATAAATGCGCCGAGCAGCCCGGCAAGCATTCCGAGGCCTATTGCCATTATGAAGAACGCTTTTCCGTAGGAGCCGGTTGCCTGGATGAAAGAGCATGCTGTTCCTGATGTGCAAGCATGCCCCATGCCTTTGCTTTCAAGCCGGGCTTCGTTGGCAAGAACTATGGCGAACTGCACCGCGACAATTATGCTCGCGAAGAGAAATCCTGTTATTGCGCCCCTCTGCCAGTATGCCCTACCCATTTTTCAGCTTCTTCTTTGTGATGCGGTATCTTGTCTTCTTCATCTGGGCAAGCGCCTCCCTGTATTTGAGAAGTTTCTCCTTGGCGCCGGCATACCTGACGACAGAAGCCGAGTTCGTGACTGCAAGCTTGAGGGCGAATTCCATGTCGTTCTTCTTTATGAGCCCTGCAAGAAAGCTGGATGCAAAGGCGTCTCCCGCCCCTGTTGTTTCCTTTACCTTGACCTTCAATGCGTCAATGTGCCAGTGGTGGCTTCCGTCGAATGCGTCTGCTCCTTTTCTTCCGTCAGTGATTACCACGATGCCGTCTTCTGCTATCAGATTGCGGAGGTCTTCAAGGAGATGCGCTATGTCCTCCTTGCCCACGAGTATCTGGGCTTCCTCCCTGTTCAGCACGAGCAGGTTTGTTCTTGAAAGCACCGGCTTGAGAAACTGCTTTCCCCTCTCGGCAAGATATGAGGAAGGGTTGAACGCTATTTTGATGCCGTTCTTCTCTGCGAAAGAGGCAATCCTGCAGAGCGCGTTGAACGCCTTTCCTGTCATCGCGCTGAAATAGAACCATTCAGCCCTGAGCTTCCTCCTGTTGACGCTTGCAAACGAGAAGTAATCATTGGCTCCCTTATGCGTGAGTATTGTCCTGTCGTCCTCTATTGAGTCCAGAATGACCGAGAATCCCGTCGGCTTGTCAACCCGCGTGCCGAGAAAGTCAATTCCCTCCTTTTTCAGGAAGTCGAGGACTATGCCTCCGTTGTGGTCTTTTCCTATCGTTCCGAGGTATCCTGTTTTAAGCCCTAAGCGTGCAAACGAGCATGCCGTGTTGGTGCCGCCTCCTCCGGTTAGAAAGCGAAGCTCTTTGATGAGAATTTTGGTGCCGACAGGATAGGCAATGAGGTCCTCCTCGGAATGCGTTGTCATTATCTTTATAAGCTCCGACTCGGTGTCTGCGAACGCATCTATGGTGGCGCTTCCCACTGTGATTACATCGTAGGGCATGCTTCAATCATGAAGGGGACGGTATTTAAAGTTTTCTTCGGTTACGGCGCCCTGCCGAAGGGCAAACCTTTAAATATGACCTCTCTTTCCGCTGGCTGGAAACGATTACGCTAAAGAGGTTTTTCCAATGGCAATGAGAATCGGTGGTTCAAGAAGGAAGACAAGGCACAAGCTTCTCAAGCCGCACAACAGGAAGGGCAAGATAAGCATTACCAAATACCTTCAGAAGTTCAGCGAGGGAGACAAGGTTCAGCTTCTTGCCGAGCCCGCAGTCCAGAAGGGAATGTATTTTCCAAGATACCATGGCAAGAGCGGAGTTGTTGTCGGAAAGCAGGGCGAGTGCTACAAGGTTATGATAAAGGATTCAGGAAAGGAAAAGGTTATGATTGTGCACCCTGTGCACCTCAAGGCGCTTTCCGTGAAAAACAGTTAGGTGAAACACTATGGGCAAGCCGGAAGTCATCTCTGAAGAGCCAATGAATATGGTGGAAGTAAAGGCGGAACTCTCCAAGATAAAGAAGCGTGACGAAGAACTGAACTTCCGAGCAAACAAAACAGAGGAATACCTGCAACAGCTTCACCTTCCATCAAAGGCGAAGGCAAAGGAGCTCTACGAGAAGCTTGTGGCTCTTGAAATCCCCCGCATGAAAGACGTTCATATTCATAAAATCATTGACATTCTTCCAAGAACGGTTCAGGACCTGAAGGTTGTTCTCCAGGGCTACACCCTGACTGTAAAGCAGGACAACCAGAAAAAGATTGTTGATGTTATCAACGAGGTAATGGGCTGAGCCGCCCGTTTCCCTTATTTTTCTAAAACAGAACATTTAAATAGTAGCGTTTTCAATATCAGGGCAGCAAGATGGGGGTTTTAAGATGGATAAACCAAGAGAAGAGTATGCTATCGTGCTTGATTTCCTTCCGCACGGCTATCCGTTTGACAACAGGCCCAGCCATAGAAAGACCCCTATCGTTCAGGCAATAGGCAAAACAAGGTTTGCTCTTCTTGAGATTGTTCCCAAGCCAGGTGTTTTTCTCCAGCCCCATGAGGAGATATACATTGGAGAGGGCAAAAGGGACAAGGTGCACCACATTAACGGGAAGCTTGATGTTGGAAAACTGACGGGCACTGCAAAGGCAGAACTCGAGTTTGTGGTCAAGGAGGCAGTCAAAAACAACGAGGCGCGCTTCGTGGAGTTCTTCAACAAGGCGCAGCCCCTCACGACAAGAATGCACCAGCTCGAGCTTCTTCCCGGACTGGGAAAAAAGCACATGTGGGCTATCATTGAGGAGAGGCGCATTGAGCCCTTCAAGAGTTTTGAGGACCTGAAAAAAAGGGTCAAACTGATGCCTGACCCCGAGAAGATTCTCTCCAAAAGGATTCTTGCAGAGATTTACGGGCACGAGAAGCACCGCATATTTGTAGATGTGTGAGCAGAAATGTCTTCTCGCACCTCCCGAAATCATAAGCGAATAGGCATTGCCCTGGGAAGCGGGGGCGCGAGAGGCCTTGTCCATATAGGAATTCTTGAAGTGCTCCTGAAAAACGGGTTCAGGCCGGAGTTTGTTGCCGGCTCAAGCATTGGAGCCATTGTGGGGGCATATTATGCCCTTCACGGAAACATTTACGGGCTGAAAAGAACGATGCTTGCCATGACAAGGCGCCAGATGCTCCGCCTCTCTGATTTTGGCGCGCCTTCAAGAGGACTTATGAAGGGAGAGCGGATAAGGGAATTTCTTGACCGTCTGTACAGGGGGAAATCATTCTCGCAGACGAAGCTTCCTCTTGCTGTCGTAGCCACAGACCTTGCGACGGGCGAAGAGGTAATCATGAGGCGCGGAAAGATTGTTGATGCTGTAATGGCAAGCATAACGATTCCCGGCATTCTTCCTCCCGTGAGGAGGGGCAGAAAGATTCTTGTTGACGGGGGCCTGACAAACCCGACCCCTGTTGATGTTGTGGAAGAAATGGGAGCAGAAATTGTCGTGGGCGTTGACCTGACATTCAGAAGCAGGATAAAGTTTGACAAGGAGCTCAACATTCTGGAAACCCTGACGCAGTCCTTTGAGGTGCTGAGGGCAAGGGCTTCCATTGACAAGCTCAAAAGAAGCAAAGCCGTAATCGTCCACCCAAAGTTCAGAAGCAAACTTGACAGCTATCGCTTCTACGAAGCAGACAGGTTCATAAGAAAGGGCATGAAGGAAGGAGAAAAGCTTGTGAAATTGTTGAAAATAAAAATGGCTCCTGAAGAGAATCAGTGATACTCTCCCATGTGCTCGTTGTAGGACGGCTGGCCCATGTTTAATTCTTCCAGTCTCTTGACGCGCTCGGCAATCCTCAGAAAGTCCTCCAGGCTCATCCTTCTCTTGATGGGAATGTTTATGCTCATTCCTTCCCCGATGTCAAGGATTATTCCGTCAAAATCATCTCTCATGCTTGTCACCTCGCGGCTTCCCCATCTTCGGGGAGCGGGTTTTGAATCGTGCTGCGGGGCATCCTTCTTTTCTCCCGGCGCCGGCGGAGCAGGGACCGGGACCGGCTTTGGAGGCGGAACATTCGGCGTGGGCGGCGGTGTTGGCGCTGCCGTCGCAGGACTGCCCCCTGCATCGTCTTTGTGGTGAAGTTTGCCCATTAAGTCGGATATTCCCATTGTGCTTAGGTTTCCAGAGAAGAGCGATTTTAAATACTTTTATTACAATTCCAAAATAGGAACACTCCCTTGCGAGTTTAGCACTTTCCTGCCTCAAAGTCGGAGTCCCTGCAGGCAAATCCGTTGTCATACACGCAGGTGTCTTCTCCGAAGCGCTGGACATACCTGCCCATCTGCTCAAAGCAGGAAATCATGGCAGGGTCGTCGTCCTTTGAGACAAGGTCTATGCTTTGCAGAGCATCATTGCGCAGCACAAGCAACGCTCCAATGAATCCGTCCTCTGTCTTTACTGAAAAGAGCTTTTCCGTGATGCCCGCTGCGGACCACTCAATGCTCCTCTGGAGCTTGATATCTGAGAAGGAAATTCCTTCCTCATCAAGATGCTTTCTCAGCATTGTTTCAGCATCGTTCTCTCCGGGCGTGACAATTTTCTTTTGGGGAACCTGCTTTGGCTCCTGAACATTCTGGGGAGCAGGAACCTGTGCCGGCCGGGCTCCTTCGGAAAACGCCTCAATTCTGGTAATCTCATGCCCTGTGATGCGGTTGGCTTCGGTGTGCACAAGCATTGTCACACGCTCGTCAGTGTTGTTTCTTGTCCTGAAGAAAGTGACCACAACAACAAAGCATTCCCTGCATTCCGCCTCGCTCGCAAAAATAACCTCCGGGTTTCGCCCTGAAAAGTTCGCATACTCCGGATCGCGAGTAACGAATGTTTTCGCCATTGCGGCGGCAAAATCCTCTGTTATTGCTCCTGAAAACGCAGGGGCAGTGGTTGCTTGGGCGCCCTGGCCGGCTGAGGCGTCCTTCTTCTGCCTGGCGCAGCCGGCAATCGCGCTTCCGAGAACAATCAGGATTAAAAGAATCAGAAGGGCGAAAGAAAAGATCAGCGTTTTCCTCTTTTTCATCGTCAAGCGCTCAGTTGAATCCCACTTTCGGCGCTTCTTCAGCTCCGGGAGAAGCGGAGAAGCTCTCCCTGGGTTCAAAGCCGAACATCGAAGCCACAATGTTGGCCGGGAACGACCTCACCTTCCTGTTGTAGTCCCTTACCGCCTTGTTGTAGCGGTCTCTTTCAATCTTTATCCTGTTCTCTGTTCCCGCAAGCTCGTCCTGCAAACTCAGGAAGTTCTCGTTTGACTTGAGTTCAGGGTAGTTCTCCACTATGACAAGAAGCCGGCTCAAAACAGAGTCCATCGACGAAGCCGCTGTTGCAAGCTGTTCGGGGCTTGCCGCTGAATCAACCTGCACTTTTGCCTGCCCTGCTTCGCTTCTCAGCTTTGTTATCTCTGTGAGGGTTTCCTGCTCGAAGTCCCTCGCGCCTTTCACGGTCTCCACAAGATTTGGAATCAGGTCTGCTCTGCGCTGGTATGCCGACTCAACATTTGCCCATGCCATCTCCACTTCCGTGTCAAGCGCGACAAGGGAATTGTATGCCGACACGAACCAACCC
>RFJB01000124.1 GCA_003695045.1 Candidatus Woesearchaeota archaeon
ATGACCCCGCCGGGATTCGAACCCGGGCCAGCCGGTCCGAAGCCGGCCGCACTATCCAGGCTATGCTACGGGGCCGCACGCTATGTTTTTCAGGGGTTCTTTATAATATTATCGAAGAAAGAAACTCAGAAAGGCAGGGGGTAGAACATGCTTATGATGTCCTTCACGGTTGCCAGCGCGAGCCCCAGCGCGAGTCCGCTGTGCCACTTGAAGCCGACCATTGCAAGGACCGCCTGTATTCCTAGAATGGTGTATATGAGCATTGCTCCGCTCAGGCCGATAAACGGCGTGACATACCCCAGAAGGTACCTTAAAATCCAGGGCACAACAAAGAATCCTGCGAGGAACCATATTGCCGAGCTGAAAAATCCGTCGTCCATCATTTGCGTATCACCGCTTACTTCTTTGTTTGCTTATTTATAACTTTTGTGTAATCTTTGAGTGGTCTCCTCAGTACTCGACTCCTCTTATCGCTTTGATGCCTCTGTTGTAGTAGTGCTTTACCATCTTTACTTCCGAGACGAGGTCTGCTTTCTCGATTATCTCCTTTGGAGCGTTCCTTCCTGTAAGCACGAGATTTACCTTCTCCGGTTTTTCATCCATCAGTTTGAGGACTTCTTCCCTGCTTATCAGTCCCAGGTCTATGGCGTTGTGCACTTCGTCAAGTATGATGGTGCTGTACTCTCCGCTGAGCATTTTTTCTCTTGCAACCTTCAGGGCGTTTTTTGCAGCTTTTTTGTGTTCTTCAAAGGGCAGTTTGTCGCCCATTATCCCTACAAAGCCCTTTCCCAGGGGGTGTATTTCCAGGCATCCGTTGAGCTGTTTTGCCCCGTCAAGCTCGCCGTAGTGCCATGTTCCTTTTATGAACTGTATCATTGCAGTTTTCATTCCATAGCCGCATCCCCTGAGCGCCATTCCAAGGGCTGCTGTTGTCTTTCCCTTTCCATCCCCTGTGTAAACATGGGTGATTCCTTTTTCTTTCATTGTATCAACACAACTTGTTGTGTTATTTGTGATGTTGGCAACAACATGTTGTTGTTTTATGCTGTCTAATTCATATGTTCTCCTGTTATTTATTTGTTTTCTTTAGTCGTTTTTAAAGGGAGGATTATAATGTATTAATGCGATATAATTTTGGTATTCACTAAAAAGTGGCAAATGTGGAAAAATTTTTAAAATCCGGAGCACACATTGTGCTCATGCTTCAAACAACACTCAGAGAGGCGTTGCGCGGCACAGACGCGCTCGACTATATCGAGAGGGAGATAATCAACAATAGGTTTTTAAATCTCCCCGTTACCACTTCTGTTACTACTCGCGAGGGCGCTCCGGCTCTTTCAGGAATAGCCGGAGAATACTTTTCCAGGAAAACAAAGGAGACGCTCATGGCTTTTCGCAACAGGGCAGAAGAAAAATACCCTGATTCGGGCTTTAAGAGGTGGTTTGCTGAAAAGTACGGGCTCCTTAAACCGGTAATCCTTCCCGATCAGGGAAAAGTGAATGTTGATGATGCTTTTTTATCCACCCTCCAGTCATACGACGCCCTTGTCAACTCTGTTTCGGACATGACAAGTTCCGTTGTCGGGACGCTTCTGGACGAGATTCTTAACGGGCATCCTTGGAAGAGATCTTCCGAGGAAATAACTTCCTTCGAGAATATTGAGTCGGTCATGGACGCTGAATACGAATCAAGAGTCAGGCCAGCCCTTGAGGAGTTCGCCTTGGACCTTGTTGATTTCTCGAATGTTATGGTTGCGTATATCAACAGGGCAAAGAGGTTTTCAGGAAGAAATTTTGTGGAAAAACACACAGTGGAAAAGCTGATCAGAAAATACGCCAACGAATTCTCGAAAACAGAGTCGTTCAGTAACCTGGAAAAGCTGGCAAGCGACGGGGGCCAGATTCTGAGGCACTTCCTTGACTTTACCGATGCTGTTTTTGGCCTGCCACCCTCCGGGAAGCAGGGCAGCGAAAGCCGGGACTACGGCAGGCGCTACAGGCCCGCCGCCTTTTCGGTTGAGGACATGGTCGCTCAGGGAGTGAATGAGTTCAACCTTAAAGAGAAGATCTACGGCGCAATGCGGCTCGACGAAGTCAAAAAAGCAATTAACGAGTTCAAATCAAAGAAGACAGCGGCAAAATACTTTGCTAAATATGTAGCAAAAACCGCACGTAGATCTCCGGAGGAGTACAATTTTCTTGATATCGCTTCAAACCTGATTACGCAGTTTGAAAAAGACTTATCTCCTGTGATATCCTTCATTGAAACCGATGTTAAGAGGATAATCGCTGAATATATCCGAAGAAGGAACCTTTCGCCTGAAGAGCGGGAAAAAGCGGAAGAAGAGCAGCCGTTCCTCTATTTCAGAAGGCAGAATGTCTACAGCTTTGAGGAGTTGAGAAGCAGATTTACGAAGAGGATTGACGTCGTGGGTTACTGCTTCGGGGACATCCTTCGTAAGGTTGAGGACACCAAGGTGTTCGGCATTCCTGTGGGCAAAAAGGCGCTTCAAAATACTGCGGGAGGAATACTTGACCGTTACATTCCCGAACCGATGTTCCTGGGCAAAGACCTCAAGAATCTTTCCGACAAGATTCTCAGGACGTATGCCAAGATTGTCTACGACTGGAAGTAGAAAGATTTTTATTTGAATGCGCCGCGCCTTTTTTCTTATGACCAACGAACTGCTCTGGATTTTGCTCATGCTTGTTGACTTTTCCCTTGCCCTGCTGGCATTCCGCCTTTTCGGAAGGGACGGCCTTTACGCTCTTATAGCAGCGAACATTATAATTG
>RFJB01000125.1 GCA_003695045.1 Candidatus Woesearchaeota archaeon
CAAGAAGAGTGTAAAGAGGGTTCTCTCCGAGAACTGGCCGGACATAATTGCCGTCATCCCTGTCAGCAGCTTGTTCTTTGTGGCGAAGGTAAGCAGGGTTGCAAGGATTTTCAAGATTTCCAAGGTAAGCAAGATTTCATCAGCCGCCCTGAGCGCAAAGTTCCTGTCACAGGACAGCGGGTTTAACGAAGCGCTGTCGGACAAGAAGGCACACAAAGGCAGAAGGAGGAAAAAGCAGTAAACTTTTTAATGTCAGAGGCATGAAAAATTCTGCCGATGAAAAAACCCTCCAGCGCAGCCCTTCTGAAGGTTCTTGTGTCCGCAGGCCTTCTCGGTTATCTTGCTTTCACGATTGACTGGAACCTTTTCTGGAGAAGTTTGCTCGGGGCAGACATCAGGTACTTTCTTCTGGCGCTCTTTGTCATGCCCGTTGCGTCTTTGTTCCGCTTCTACCGGTTTATGCTCATTGTGAATGAGAGGGTTCCGGAGAAGAAGAGGATAACTCTTTATGACAGCTTCAAGATTTACTCTGTGGGGTACGCCCTCAACCTCATAATGCCCGGCAGCACCGGCGACATTGCGAGAAGCTACTACGCATACAGGGAATACGGCATAAAGGAGGAGATGCTCTCCGCAAGCATACTTGACCTCGTGTTCGGGCTTGTGGCGCTCTTTGCGTTTGGATTTTACTATGCCCTGCGCTTCGGCTTTGAAGAGTATGCAGTCGCAAGCGCCCTTGTGCTGGTTGCCGGCCTGATTTTCATATTCTTCCCAAGGATTGTGCCGTGGAAGCTTGTTGAAAGGGTTGCGGGCCTTGCGCGAATCAATCTTGACACAAATTCTCTGCTTAACGGCACCCTCATAAGCGCGCGCCTGAAAATTTACGGGCTGTTCATATCTGTTGTGAGCTGGTATTTCACTTTCATTCAGTTTTACTTCATTACCCGGATGTACAACACAGGCATAACGTTCTCTTTTGCTTCCGGAATGTTCCCGCTGATACTTGTAAGCCGGCTCCTGCCGATAGCAGTAAACGGCCTGGGAACGCAGGAAGCCGTGGTAACCTACCTTTTTTCGCGCGCGGGAGTAAGCCCTGCCAAGTCCGTTCTCGTCTCGCTAACGCTGACGGTTACGTTCATTGTTATCATCGGGCTTTTCGGAATATACCTGATTGCCAGAATGAAAGAAAGAGAGAGTCCGTCAGGAAGAAGGAATAAAAAAAGAAAAAGCAGGTAGCGGCTGCGCTTATATGATTATGGCAGCCGTTTTCTCGTCTTTCTCCGCGTCATAGTCCGTGACAAGCGCTTCTGTCGTGAGCACCATTCCTGCTATGCTTGAAGCGTTCTGCAGCGCCAGCCGCACGACCTTTGTCGGGTCTATGACGCCTGCCTTCTCAAGGTCTTCGAAGGTGTCCTTCTTGGCGTTGTAGCCGAACTTGTCGTCCTTTTGCTCTGAGAGCCGAGCGACCACTTCGGGCCCTTCCCTGCCTGCATTCAGGGCAATCTGCCTTACCGGCTCTTCAAGAGCCCTCTTGACTATTTCCACTCCGACCTTCTCGTCGCCGCTGGCTTCAACATTGTCGAGCACGGTTCTTGCGTGGAACAGCGTCAGGCCGCCTCCCACAACGATGCCTTCCTCGACTGCTGCCTTTGTTGCGTGGAGAGCATCGTCAATTCGCATCTTCTTTTCCTTCATCTCTGTTTCCGTTGCCGCTCCGACTTTGATTACGGCGACTCCTCCGCCAAGCTTTGCAAGCCGCTTCTGGAGGTCTTCCTTCTTGTATTCCGAGTCGGCAAGCTTTATCTGGGACTCTATGACTTTCTTTCTCTTCTCAATCTCTTCCTTGCTGCCCTTGCCCTCTACAATGGTTGTCTTCTCATCATCAACAGTTATCCTTCTTGCCTTTCCGAAGACGCTGTCGTCAATGTCTTCAAGCTTGAGCCCTCTTTCCTCGCTCACAACCTTTCCTCCTGTGAGGATTGCTATGTCTTCAAGCATTGCCTTCTGCTCGTCTCCGAAGCCGGGCGCTCTCACAGCGCAGACCTTTACTGCGCCCCTGATTATGTTCAGGATAAGAGCCGCCTGGGCTTCTCCGTCAACGTCGTCCGCTATTATGAGCAGAGGCCTTCCTTCGCTGGCAACCCTCTCCAGGACAGGAACTATCTGCTTTATGGTGCTTATCTTCTTGTCTGTTATGAGGATGTACGGGTCTTCAAATTCGCAGACCATCTTTTCCTGGTCGGTCGCCATGTAGGGCGATATGAAGCCCCTGTCAAACTGCATTCCCTCAACGACCTCCAAACTGGTCTCCAAGCTCTTTGCCTCTTCGACCGTGATGACGCCCTCGTTGCCGACCTTCTCCATTGCATCCGCAATCAGCTGTCCGATTTCCTCATCGTTGTTTGCTGATATGGTGGCAACCTGTTTTATCTTCTCCTTTCCTGAAACAGGAGTGCTCTTCTTCTTGAGGTGCTCCACCACTTTTTGCGTTGCCTTGTCAATGCCCTTCTTGACGTCTATGGGATTGGCTCCTGCCGTGATGTTTTTCAGGCCTTCGTGAACCATTGCCTGCGCAAGCAGGGTTGCGGTTGTCGTTCCGTCGCCTGCCTTCTCCTGCGTCTTTGAGGCGACTTCCTTGACAAGCTTCGCGCCCATGTTCTCGAACTTGTCGTGGAGCTCAATCTCCTTTGCTATGGTGACTCCGTCGTTGGTGACTGTCGGGTGGAGGACCTTGTCCAGAACCACGTTCCTTCCCCTTGGTCCGAGCGTTACCTTTACCGTGTTGGCTACTTTGTCAATGCCCCTCAGGAGGGCCTGCCTTGCATCTTCGTCAAACATGATCTGCTTTGAACTCATGCTCATCACCCCTTATTCCTCCAGTTTTGCAATTATGTCCTTGAAGTCAATTATGACGTGCTTCTCCCCGTCAATCTCCACCTCTTCGGAGCTGTACCCTCCGTAGAGAACCTTGTCGCCCACTTTAAGGGGAACATCCTTGAGGTCGTTTCCAAGCTCTATCACTTCGCCCTCCTTTTTTTCCTCCTTTGCTGATTCGGGAATGTATATGCCTCCCTTTGTCTTTTCCTCCTCCCTGCTGGGCTTGAGAAGAACTCTTTTTCCCAAGGGCTTCACTTTCATATGTCCCACCTCCTGTTTGTATCACAACATCCAACCAAACACGCTATCGAATATATTTAACATATTTTTGTTGATTTAAGTTCAACAAGAGGAATTTTAACTTGTATTTAAATCTTTCTGTGTGCTGACCGGCTCCGGAACAGACTGCCGGCGAAAAATATAATAATGCCCGCTAAAAAAGCCCTGCCATGAGCAACATTCTTGTTACCGGGGCTGCTGGCTTTGTGGGAAGCTATGTGGCAAAAGCCCTTGTTGAGCGCGGCGACAACGTCATAGCGGTGGACAATTTCAATGATTATTACGTTCTCTCCACGGGAAACGAAAAGTACGCTTCGCTGAAGGACGAAAGATACGAATCACTCGTAGGGGGCAAGGCGAAACTCTACAGGGCAGACATAACAGACCTTAAAGCAATGAGGAAGATATTCGAGGAAAACAGGATAGACAAGGTCTGCCATCTCGCGGCGCAGGCAGGGGTAAGGTATTCTGTCCAGAACCCGTTCGTTTATGAAAGGGTAAACATCGGCGGAACGCTCAACCTTCTCGAGCTGGCAAAGGAATTCAAAGTAAAGTCGTTCGTGTTTGCATCGTCATCATCTGTCTACGGCAACAGCACACCGGTGCCTTTCAGGGAGGATGCCAAGACGGAACAGCCCATCTCGGTTTATGCCGCCACAAAAAAAGCCGGCGAATCCCTGTGCCACGTTTATCACGCGCTCTTCGGCATGAAAATAACCTGCCTGCGCCTGTTTACTGTTTATGGGCCGTGGGGCAGGCCGGACATGGCAACGATGCTCTTCATCGAGAAGATTCTGAACGGAAAGCCCGTGAAAGTGTTCGGAGAGGGGAAACTGGAGCGCGACTTTACATTTGTGACCGACATTGCAGACGGCATTGTCTCTGCACTCGACAGAGAACTGGACTTTGAGATAATAAATCTCGGAAACAACTCCCCCGTAATGCTCTCCCGATTTCTGGAAATAATAGAAAACGAACTTGGAAAGAAGGCGGAGAAGGACTACGTTCCTGTCCCGCCAGGGGATGTGCAGCGCACCTACGCGGACATAACGAAAGCCGGAAAACTTCTCGGCTTCAAGCCGCAGACGTCCATAGAGAGGGGGCTCGCCGCGACAGTCCGATGGTATCTTGACCTTTATGGAAGCGGAAAGGTTTAGACGATGAAAGTTCTCATAATTACAACCTCCTTCCCGGCATTCGGGGGCCACCATCAAAGCCCCTTCGTTTACAACCTGTGCAAGCACCTCGCCAAGAAACATGAGGTCCACGTGGTGTGCCCCTTTTACAGGGAATCAAAGGCATCAGAAGAAATCCTGGACAACATACATGTTCACCGATTCAGGTACATGTGGCCTCTCCGCCTCCAAACCCTCACAGAGGGAGGGGGCATACCGTCAAACCTTAAACGCTCTTTCTGGGCGTGGATTCAGCTCGCGCTTTTCATCAAGTTCATGTTCTTCAGGTCCTTCAGG
>RFJB01000013.1 GCA_003695045.1 Candidatus Woesearchaeota archaeon
CTTTACGCATTCCAGCTGCTTTTCCTCTTCGTTGTTCCTTATGAGGACTCTTTTTTTGTTCTCAAACTCTGCCGCTGCAGCGTCTTTTGTGAAGTAAAGGTTCATGCTTCTTTCACTTCCTCCTGTGCTGTGCAGGTATGCCGCCGCATATTCCGAGTTTGCGGCATTGCTCCTGATTTCGGCCGCCCCTTCAGGTTCCTGTCTTGCCCGAGTCCCCTGCGTTTCCTGGATGTTGTCATCTGCCGGGATGATGTTCTGGTTTGCATGTTTGTCTGCCTCTTTGCCCTGCGGGGCGTTGAGAATTATGACAAGAAATGCTATTGCTGTCAGGACAAGTGCCGCAGGGACTGCCAGATTTCTCTTTTTTCTTCCTGAGGTTTTGCCGTGCCCTCTGTGATGCACTTGCCCGCTTTGTTCCGCGCGCATATCTGCTGCGTGATGCCTGTGGCTGCCTGAGTGACCGGATTTGTGATGATTGGCGTAATGATGAGGTATGCTGCGGTGGTCGTTCATCTTTATGCCTCTTTTTTTCGCACTCTTCTGGTTGCGGTTCATTCTCTGTTCTTCGGCTTTTTATTTCTTTTGACGGACAATCTCCGGATGATGCGTTTAGAAAGATTATTATATGCTTGTTCCTGTTTTCTGTCTGATGAGTTATGGTTGAGATAAGCAAGGAAGACCTTTCCCAGATGACTCCTGATCAGATTGCTGCTTTGCAGAAGCAGAACTGCATTTTCTGCCATATCATCAACGGCAAGGTCTCTTCAAAGAAAATCTTTGAGGACGACAGGTGCATTGCGATCCTTGACATCAATCCTGCTAATCCGGGCCATGTTCTGCTGCTTCCAAAGGAGCACTATTCAATTCTTCCTCTCATCCCCGACGACCTTGTTCAGCATCTGGGGCAGGTTGCCAAGCACATTTCGCAGGCGTGCCTGCGCGTTTTGAGGGCTCAGGGCACGGACATCTTTGTTGCCAACGGCGCTGTTGCCGGCCAGAAGGCGCCCCACTTCATGATTCACATTATTCCGAGGCGCGACAATGACGACGTTTCTGCCTTCAGAATTCCCAGGAAGAGGGCTTTGCGGGAGTCGCTTCTCAGGATTTACGAGAAGGTCCTTCCCGTTTCTTCCGAGCTTCTCGGCTTCAAGCCCGAGAAGAAGCCGGTTGTGGATGCCCCTTCCTCTCAGCCTGCTCCGGCAGGGATTCCTCAAAAGCCAGGGGATTCCGTTCCCGCCGCAAAAAAGCAGGGCGCTGACCTGCCTGCAGGTTCTGTTCCTTCTCTCAGGGCTCCTTCAGGCCCGCTTCCCAAACTGAATATTGACGCCCTCGCAAACGCCATCCTGAACAAGCCGGAACTTACCATGCCCTCATCCGGAAGCAGGGCTGCTTCCGCAACTTCTCCGCCTGCTCATGCTAGCCCTTCATTACCATCTTCCCCGCAGCCACCGTCGTCTTCGCGCCGCTTTGTCGCTTCAACGCATTCAAACCGCGTCCATGCGCCCAACTGCCCTCTCGCAAGAAAGATAAAGCAGGAAAACAGGGTGTGGTTTTCAACAAAACAGGAAGCCCTTGACATGGGCTATGAGGAGTGCGACTGCGTTAAGGGAGGCCTGGACTGAAATGGAACAATCTGCTTCGCAGGAAAAACCGGCATGCGATTATTGCGAACTTATATCCAGTCCCGGAGCTTTCATTCTCTATGAGGACAAGCATGTCGTCGCCTTTCTGTCAGAGGAGCCGATTTCGGAGGGCAGCATCGTTGTAGTCCCCAAGGAGCACTATGTGATTATAGAACAGGTTCCTGATTATGTTGTTGCAAAGATGTTCCATGTTGCGAACAAGCTGAGCGTAGCCGTGTTTGATTCTCTCAACGCGCTGGGAACCAACATTCTGATTCAGAACGGAGTTGCAGCAGGCCAGCGGGTTAATCATTGTTCAATAGAGGTGATTCCCCGCTTTGAGGGCGACGCGCTCAGTTTTGCATGGGTTCCGAAGCAGCTCAGCGAGGAGGAGATGTCCACCATTGAGATTGAACTCAAGGAGTTGTGCTCCAACATCGGCGGCTTCGAAACAGAGAAGGAAGAACCTGTCGTTCTTGATTCTTCCGCTCCGAAGGCGGCGGAGGACGGCGCAAAAAAAGGTGATTCTGATTTCAGAAAGAAGCAGTTTTTAAGGATTCCATGATTGTTTCTGACTATCTCTTCTTTCCCCTGCTTTTCTTCTTTTTTCCCTTTGTCCTGAATGCTGCTGTTTTTGTTGCCTCTCCAGACCCTTCTCTCCTGTAAAGTTCGGGCACTTTATAGTATCTCTCTCTCGCGTATGCAGCCAGTTTGAGGTATGCTTCCCGTTTTTTTCCCTTCGACTTTTCAGCCAGCGAAGTGTAAAGGCCTTCAAGGAATTTCTCGTTCTCCTGCTCGTCTTTTATTCCCAGAAGGAGATGCCCGAGTTCGTGGCTTATGACGTAGTCGCGCATGTAGCTTTCGTCTACTCCTATGCTTTTTGCCATCTCTCTTATGTGGCTGTTGAATTTTTCAGAGAAAAGGATTGTGCCGAGGTCAATCTGGGCCGCTGCCACGCTTGCGGGAAGTTCGCTGCTGTTTTCTCCGTATACTCCCACGCCTGCAACCGGCCTTATCCGGTATCCTCTTCTTGACGCTTCTTCCAGAAATTCCCGGGATATTCCTCTTGAGAAATAGTTCCTGACTCTTTCCTCTGCTGTTTCCACTTTTCTTGCCATGCTGACAAGCTCGTCAATGCTTTTTGCCTGCGCGCTGTAGTAGTCGCCGAACTTGATTAGTATCCTGGAAGGGTTCATGGGCCTGCTGTCGTCATAGTTGTACAGCCCTGTTCTGTAAGAAGCGATGTTGTTTGAATAACCTGCTATTATGATGTCTAAACTGGGACTTCTTGCTGTGCTGTAACTTCCGGTTTGCAGTTTACCGCAGTAAAATCCGGGATTCATGCTTCCCCCTGCGCAGTGGAGGCGAAACTCATTAATTTATTTTATTGCTCTTTTTCTGCTCTTGTTCCCCGTGTTTGCTCTTCTCAGAATGCGTGCAGAATATTCAGAATGCTGCCTGTTGTGAACTGGAGTATGTATGCTATCAGGAAGCTCGGCACGAAGGGAATGCCCTCTTTTACCAGCACCCTGTCAATCTTTCCTTCTGATGCAAGTTTTTTCAGCTCCTTTATCTGCTCCCTGCTTATTCCCAGGTCGTCAGGCCCTGTTATTTTTTTCTTTCCTACGACAACATCTTCTGCAATCCAGTCGCCTTCTGTCAGCTTGTCGGGGCTGAGTTTTTTGAACATGCATGATTTCTCAACTGCTTTGATGAAGATGAAAACATAGTATCCTGAAACTGCGAAGATGGAAATCATTGCTAAAAAGAGTTTCATGAGAAAGTCGTTGAGTGCTGCTGCGGCAGCGAGGAGCGCAATCCCTGCTGCGAGGGCTGCGGCTCTCCATTTTCTGTATCTCTGTATGTTTGCTTTCCATTCAGTTCTGAACTTTTTCCAGTGCGTCAGCGCAAGGTAGATGCTCCACAAAAGGCCGTAGACGCTTCCCACCAGAAGCACGTTCACGAGAAATCCTGTGAGGTCGCTTGTGAGCGCAGTGCTTATCTCTGGTTTGAGCCCGATTACCATGCCGAGCCCCATGAGAAGCTTGGCGTCTCCGCCACCCCACTGGCCGGTGTAGAACATCAGGTAGGCAATGAGCACGAACACGATAAAGCCAAGCAGACCTTCAGTGAGTATGCTCCAGCTTCCATACTGCACGGCAGCCATTGTTCTGGCCGCCGCAGCGCTTATGATGAGGCCGTAGCTTACCCAGTCGGGCACTTCCCTTGTTTTGATGTCCGAGGCAGAGCCGATTGTGAGTGCTCCGAGTCCAAGGAGAAAGAGAGTGAGATTTCCATTGTGAAGAATTTCCTGAATCATTGTTCTTACTCATGCCGGCTTTTTTGCTTTATATTTAATTCTTTTTCTTGCGATGTTCTTTAAGGACTTTTCTGTGCTGTTTTTCGCTTTGTCTTGCATGATTTCACTACGGGTTTTGCATGACACTTGCATAACACTTATAAAGCCCTTTTGCTATTTTTAAGCTGACTTAAGCTGGGGGATGCGTTAATGGCCTTTGAAAACATTGACAAGTTGATGCCCGGCCGGCTTGCCGAGCTGTTCAAGATTAAGCGCTTGGTTTCTTCCGAGGGGGCGAAGATACCAAAGCATGTGGCTGTGAACATAGCGGGAAACATCCGCTGGGCGAAGAACAACAAGCTTGCTCCTGTCGAGGGCCACAAAAAGGGGTTTGAGAACATTAAGGAAGCGGTCAGGTGGCAGACCGAGAGGGATGTTCCTGTTGTTACTTTTTATGTGATGCCCGAGGCCATGAAGGAATCGGAGTTTTTCGCGGAATTCCTTGATGCGCTCAGCGCTTTCTTTGAATCCCTGCATGATGACGAGCTTATACACCGGAACCAGATTAAAATCTCTGTGTTCGGCAAGTGGTACGACCTGCCCGGCAGGGTCATCGGCTCGATAAAGAGAACTATTGAAGCCACAAGGGACTACGACAGGTTCTTCGTGAACCTGTGCGTGAATTACGACGGTCAGAACGAGATTGTGGACGCGTGCAAGCTTATAATACGCAAGGTCCAGTCGGGCAAGATTGACATTTCCGCTGTTGACAAGGAGCTGATAAAGGAAAACCTGTATTCTTCATACTTTATTCCTCCCGAGCTTTACATTGTTTTTCTGAGAAAGAGCTTGCAGGGGCATCTGCTCTGGGACAGCGTGAATGCTGTTATTCACTTCTCGGACAAGCTGTGGCCTGAAGCATCCGCTTCCGATTTGGACAGGGCGCTTAAATTCTTCAGGTCTGTAAGCCCGTGAAAGCCCGTTTTAGCATCCTGTTTCTGTCCCTTTTCCGGAAAGACGAGTAAGTTTTATTAATGTGAATGTCCGTAGTGTCAGTTGAAATGGCTTCGGGTAAAAAGTGCTCTTTGTTCAGCAGGCTTGCTTCTTTCTTCTCAAGGGTTCTTGGAAGGAAAAATTCTTCCGGTTCAGGTGTTGTAAAGATAAGTCCCGGGGAGTCCGTGAGCAGGGACGAGTGGAAGAGGATGCTTGCCAGCAATGAGGGCGTATTCAAGAGGTTTGACGACCCGTCCCTCAGAAAAGAAATCGAGCAGCTTGTGAAAGGACCCCATCTCACGTCAAATTTTGACGCCATAGTCGGCGATGCGGACACTGTTGAGGATTTCATATTCTTCAAGCACGCTTCTGATGAGCAGAAAAAGTTTTTCAAGAAGCTGTGGGCTGCAAACAGGGTTGCTGCCAGGGAATACCTCTTTAACGTGCTTGGAGTTGTGGATGTGTGGAAGAATGACATCAGGAACTTTCAGGAGCTTCTTTCCCTGCTCAGGTCGGGAGAACTGCTGGTAAGCGAGGAGGAAAGCGAAGTTTCCTCGGTCAAGGAAAAGCAGCGTCTGGTAAGGGAGCTCCCTGAAACGCTGAAGAGGCACTTTCCTGACATTCTTGGAAATCTTGAAAAGGATTACGACGCGCTGGACAACCTCCTCGTGGACATTGAGAAGGCCCTTATGAAGTTCTCCGGAAGGGAAGCCATGATTGAGGACCACCTCAACCGGCTCAAGGCGACGCATCCTTTCCTGTTTGACGACTGAATTCTCCGCCGGGCTTCTGGTTTTTCTCTTCGGGCGCGAAATAAGGAAACCTTTATAAAGAGGTTGTGGTTCGCCAATTCTGTTACGCTGTTAACAACCAATGATTGATGAGAAATCCTGCTTTTGCGGGGTTTTGAATGAGGGATTCGTTCTGAAACTACTGTTTCGAATCCCGTATAGTTTGTACGGAGGGATAATACAATGGGAGACGCACTTCCACAAGAACTTGCTAGCAAAGCCCTTGAGGCTGTCGAGCTTGCCAAGGCAACAGGCAAGATTAAGAAAGGAACCAACGAAGTAACAAAAGCTGTTGAGAGAGGAACCGCGAAGTTTGTAGTTCTCGCTTCAGATGTCAATCCTCCTGAGATAGTCATGCATCTTCCCCTTCTTTGCAAGGAGAAGGGCATCGTCTGCGTAACGGCAGGCACCCGCGAAGAGCTGGGCGCTGCTGCAGGGCTTGAAGTCGGAACTGTCAGCGTCGCCATTCTGGAAGAGGGCGAAGCAAAAGAGCCGCTGAAGGAGCTCAGGAAGGCGGTTGCCGGCGACGCTCCCGAGGAGCCGGAACAGCCAAAGCAGGAAGAGCCGCAGGAAGAGAATCAGGAGGAAACTCCAAAGGCAGATGAATCCGAAGCAGAAAAAACAGAGGAAGAAGACAAGGCCGGCTCAGACGAATCTTCAGAGGAATCTTCAGACGAGAAGTCAGATTCAGACGAGAAATCAGAGTAAGGTGACACCCCATGGCAGACAACAAGCGTAAGAGGAAGGCGTCATCTGACAGCTCTGGTGAAACGACGGTAACGAAAGGGGCTGTTTCCTTCTCGCAGGCATGGCCTGCGCGGGTTGAAGAAATAATAGGCAGGACCGGCACGAGGGGCGAAGCAGTCCAGGTAAGGTGCAAAATCCTTGAAGGCAGGGATGCAAACAAGATTATCAGGCGAAATGTGAAGGGTCCTGTTCAGATTGGCGACATCCTCATGCTGCGGGAAACAGAAATCGAGGCAAGGCCTTTCAACAAGGGAGGAAGAGGCGGTTAGGCCCTTCCCCATTTTTCAGATTAACGGGTGACTATCATGGTAAAATGCAGTTTTTGCGGAACGAACATCGAGCCCGGAACGGGAAAAATGTTCGTGAAAAAGGATGGGAAGATTTTGTACTTTTGCTCCCGAAAGTGCGAGAAAAACCTGCTTGTCTTGAAGCGAAAGCCGAGAGACACGAGGTGGACTGCCGAGGCGGCAGCCGTGAAAGAGGGAAGCAAGCAATAAAAACGAATATTTGCGGGGGATTTCCATGATTGAAAGAACTCTTGTGCTTTTGAAGCCGGACGCTGTTCAGAGGTGCTTTGTAGGAGAAATTATAACAAGGTTTGAGAGGGTCGGCCTCAAGATTGTCGGCATGAAGATGGTCTGGGTTGACAAGGAGTTTTCCAGAAAGCACTACTCTGACCATGTAGACAAGCCGTTTTATCCGGGTCTTGAGAACTTTATAACTGAAGGGCCGGTGATCGCAATGGTTCTTGAGGGAATCCACGCTGTCGAGGTTGTAAGGAAGCTTGTCGGCCCCACGGAGCCCAAGCAGGCCCCTCCCGGAACAATAAGGGGGGACTTTTCGCACCACTCTTACGCTTACACTGACAAGAAGGGCATCGCCATAAAGAATCTGATCCACGCTTCCGGAAGCGTGGAAGATGCCAAAAAGGAGGTTTCCCTGTGGTTCAAGCCGGAGGAACTCCACTCCTACAAGACAGTGCATGACGTGCACACCCTGTAGGAAACCAGAGTTGAATATTAAAGGTGATTTTAATGGCTGAAAAGATGGTTGACAAGGTTTTGCGGATTATGAAGGAGCCCAAGAAGATTAGAAACATCGGGGTTTGCGCTCACATCGACCACGGAAAGACGACATTCTCCGACAACCTGCTTGCAGGAGCCGGAATGATGAGCGAGGACCTTGCCGGTAAGGCGTGCGTTCTTGACTTTCACGAGGACGAACAGCAGAGAGGAATCACGATTGACGCAGCGTCAGTGTCAATGGTTCACGATGTTGACGGCGAAGAGTACCTGATAAACCTCATCGACACTCCCGGCCACGTTGATTTCTCGGGAGACGTTACGAGGGCAATGAGGGCTGTTGACGGCGCCATAGTTCTGATTGACGCTGTTGAGGGCATCATGCCGCAGACGGAAACGGTCCTGAAGCAGGCGTTGAGGGAGCGCGTAAAGCCCGTGCTGTTCATCAACAAGGTTGACCGCCTGATAAAGGAGCTCCAGCTGAGCCCCCAGGGAATGCAGGAGAGGTTTGTCAAGGTCATTAACGATGTCAACCGCCTCATAAAGCAGATTGCCGAAGAGCAGTTCAAGGACAAGTGGGCTGTCAGGGTTGATGACGGAAGCGTGTCCTTCGGAAGCGCGTTCCACAACTGGGCTTTGTCCCTTGACTACATGCAGAAGACCGGCATGACCTTCAAGGATATCATGGACTTCTACGAGAAGGATGACGTTAAGACGCTGGCAAAGAAAGCCCCGCTTCACAAGGTCGTTCTCAACATGGTGGTGAAGCACCATCCCGACCCTGTCACAGCGCAGGAATACAGGATTCCCAAGATCTGGAGGGGCGACATTGACTCTGAAGTCGGTGTTGCGCTCAAAAAGTGCGATGTTAACGGTCCAACTGCTTTTGTTGTTACCAAGATTGTGGTGGACAAGCACGCGGGCGAGGTTGCTGCGGGAAGACTCTTTTCAGGCAAGCTGACGCAGGGAATGGAAGTTGTGACTGCAAGCAACGGCGCAAAGCACAGGATACAGCAGGTCTCTGTTTACAACGGAGCCAAGAGGGAGGTTGTGCCTGAAGCGACTGCAGGAAACATCGTCGGCATTGTCGGCGTGAAGAATGTCTTCTCCGGCGAAACCGTCTCTGACAGGGAAATAACTCCCTTTGAGGCAATAAAGCACATCTTTGAGCCGGTTGTCACGAAGGCCATTGAGGCGAAGAAGCCCAGCGACCTGCCCAAGCTTATCGAGGTGCTGAGGCAGGTCAACAAGGAAGATCCCACTCTCGAGGTCGAAATCAACGAGGAAACAGGAGAGCACCTCCTTCACGGAATGGGCGAACTCCACCTCGAAGTCATCGAGAACAGAATCAAGTCGGAGAAGGGTGTTGATGTTACCTCTTCGCCTCCAATCGTTGTTTTCAGGGAGACAGTCACGAAGAAGTCGCCCGGAACTGTTGAGGGAAAGTCCCCGAACAAGCACAACAAGTTCTTCTTTACCGTTGAGCCGCTGGAGCCGCAGTTTATCGAGGCAATCCGCGCGGGCGAGCTTCCTGAGGGAAGGGTGAGGAAGAAGGACGAAGGAACTGTCAAGAAGCTGGTTGAGCTTGGAATGGATATGAAGATGGCAAGAAGCGTTAAGGACATCTTCAAGGGAAACCTTCTCATCGACCAGACGAGGGGCGTTGTCCACATTGGTGAAGTCATCGAGATGGTAATGGACATGTTTGAGGACGTTATGAATGCAGGACCTCTCGCGAGGGAGCCGTGCATAAACCTCAAAGTGACTCTCGTTGATGTCAAGCTCCACGAGGACTCAATCCACAGGGGTCCCGGCCAGGTTTATCCTGCAGTCAGGGATGCCATCAGGGGGGAAATCCTTCTGGCAAACCCTGTGCTGTTCGAGCCGGTCCAGACCCTCATGTTTGAGGCGCCCGCAGAGTACATGGGCGAACTCTCCAAGCTGATTTCCAACAAGAGGGGTCAGCTGCTGGAAATGAATCAGGAAGGCGAACAGGTCATAGTGAAGGCGAAGCTTCCGGTTGCAGAGATGTTCGGCATGACCAGTGAACTGAGAAGCGCTACAGGAGGAAGGGGGTCGCACTTCCTCGTGGACCAGAGCTTTGAGCGGCTTCCCGAAGAGTTGCAGAGAAAGTTCCTTGAGCAGATCAGAAGCAGAAAGGGGCTTAAAGTGGACGATTCAGGGGTTGCGGTTCCCGCATGAGAGCATCAAAATAGTGGAAAGCTTTAAATAGCAGAACCCAATCCCTTCGGAGCGCACGGACCGTTGTTTTTCAAGGTTCTGCACTCTGAACGATTCAAAAAAACCTTATGGAGGGGGAAATAAAATGGCAAAAGACAAGACGCACATCAATCTCGTGTTCATCGGCCACGTTGACCATGGAAAGTCAACCACTGTCGGAAGGCTGCTTTTTGATTCCGGCAACATCGATGAGCAGACAATGAGAAAACTGAAGGAGAAGGCAGAAGAGCTCGGTAAAGGAGGATTCGAGTTTGCCTTCG
>RFJB01000126.1 GCA_003695045.1 Candidatus Woesearchaeota archaeon
CTCGTAGTCCGCAAACAACGACACAACTGTTGTTCCTTCGGAGAGTTCAGACAGAGGGATCATAAAACTTATACTCTCGGGATGCTCTGCGTCATAATCAAGTTCTGTTTCTTTTTGCGCGATGACCGAGCCGTCCGGCAGCAGAACGCCAAGAGTGAGCGTCTCATCGTCTTCGCCAAGATTTACCAGCTCGGCTTCCAAAACAGCGGTTGATTCGCAGTCATACGACTGCTTGCCGGTATCTGCGCGCAGGATTTTTATCTCGTGCTTGTCGCGCTTTACGCGCATCTCCACCGGAACTGGGATTGAGATTGTTTCTCCGTCCTCATCAGTCCCCTCGATTCTTACATCCAGGTCGTATCTTTTTTCCCTTGCATCATATGGAACTCTGAAGGAAACATCAAGCTTGTCATCGTCGCCTGCTTCAAGGTCGACCTCGTCGCTTTCTTCGTCAATTCCTTCGTCCCCGACATTGTCTCCCTGGACCAACAGGATTACGTCCCGGATTTCCCTGTTGATGCTGTCCGGCAGGACGTTCTCAACCTCTGCAGTAATCGTGACTTCATCTCCTGGTTTTACGTCAAAGTCGCCTCCGTCTTCGTCGACGCCCCTGTCGTGCTTGCCGTTTACTTCAACATTAATGTCTGTTATTTCGAGGGGCTGCGGGCAGAGTTGCTCGAAAGGATAGTATGGCGGCTGGGTGTTGTATGAGCCGTGAGCAAGCCCCATCATGTCTCCGTCAACAGCGCAGTAGTGGCCGCCGTAACTCGTGAAGTCCCTGTTCCAGCATTCCGAACCCGCATCGAATCCGACAGGAGAATACGACCAGCTGTTCATGGCTGATGTTGATATGTAAAAGTTCCAGTATTCCGAGCCCCAGTCGCACGCCGTTCCGACAACATTTTCTCCAATCCCGTTTATTTTGCACAGCGCATGACCGAACGGTCCCTTTTCAGACCAGTCAATTGAGAGAGATGTTTTTTCCAGAATATCATATCCGTTTGTTCCGTCTCTGACCGCGACGCATGACGTGTAGGTGGTGCTTCCCAAATCAACAACAATCCCTACCTTGGCAGCGTGCACATCGGGAATAACATAAAGCAACAGAGCAGACAACAAAAGAATGCCCAAAACCGCACCCGTTTTTCCTTTTTCCATTTTTGCAACCCCTCTTGATTTTTGATTGAATCGACTCGGCAACACATAGAGAGCAATGCCTCTCCAGCACCTCTTTTTTTAGAAAGACCTTCAGTCAGAAGGCGCTAAACCACAAATTGTTGAGTTCAAAAACAGAGCACGACACAATATGTTGTGACTCGGCTACTGAACAGACAGAAGGAATATAAATATTTTTCTGAAGCAGAAGAAACATAATGGAAGATAGAATAAGAAGAAATTAATAGTTCCTTGAGAAATAGACGAGCTCCTTTGCCGGCTTTCCGCAGTGGAAGCACTTCTCGTCCTTCTGAAGCTCGCGCGGCTTTTCAAGGGGAATGCACCTTGAGGTGACTCCCTGTGTTTCCGATTTTATCTCGTCTTCGCATTCCACTTCGCAGCAGAAAGGAGCAAGGACCATTTTCTTCTGCGAAATGAGCTCCTTGAAGTCGGACCAGTTTGCCGCTTCGGCAGTGCTTTCGTCAAGGAACTTTCTTGCCCTCTCAAGAAGCGATTTCTGAATGTCGTCAAGCTGCTGAGCCACAATCTCTTTGAGGTCTTTCATCTTCACAAACTCCTTCTTGCCCGTGTCGCGCCTTGCGATGACTGCCTGCTCTTCGGCAAGGTCCTTCGGTCCTATTTCTATTCTGATTGGAACGCCCTTCAATTCCCAGTCGTTGAACTTCCATCCGGCAGAGTATTCATCCCTGTCGTCAAGCACCGGCTCAAATTCAGACAGAAGGTCCTGGATTTCCTGCGCCTTTGCAAGCACCTCGTCCCTGGAGTCCTCAAAAAGGATGGGGACTATCACAACTTTTACAGGCGCAATTCTCGGCGGCAGAACAAGCCCTTTGTCATCTCCATGAACCATGACGACGGAACCTATAAGCCGTGTTGAAAAGCCCCAGCTTGTCTGCCATGGATAGTGGTATTCTTCATCAGCGCCCAGGAATTGTATGCCGAATGCTTTTGCAAATCCCTGGCCGAGATTGTGAGAAGTTCCCATCTGGAGGGCTTTTCCGTCAGGCATGAACGCTTCTATGGTGTAGGTTGTCTTGGCCCCTGCAAACTTCTCCTTTTCTGTCTTTCGCCCCTTGATGACCGGGACTGCAAGGAGTTCCTCCGCGAGTTTTGCGTATTCGTCGAGTATCATTCTGGCTTCAGAGTCCGCCTGCTCCTCTGTCTCGTAAACGCAGTGCCCTTCCTGCCAGAGGAATTCCCTGCTTCGGAGGAAAAGCTTGACGTCTTTGACTTCCCACCTGACAACGTTGCACCACTGGTTTATGCGGAGAGGCAGGTCGCGCCAGGACCTTATCCATCTTGAATATGAATCGTACATTATTGTCTCGGATGTAGGTCTTAAGGCAAGTCGCTCCTGGTTTTCTTCGCTGTCGCCTGCCGGTTTTGATTCTATCCACGCAACCTCGGGCTTGAATCCCTCCGCGTGTTCTGCCTCTTTCATGAAAAATGATTCTGGAATGAACAGGGGGAAGTATGCATTCTCGACCTTCAGCTCCTTGAGAACCCTGTTGAAATAGTCCTGTATTGACTGCCAGATTGAGTAGCCGTAAGGCCTGATTATCATGCATCCCTTGATGGGAGAATAATCAGCCAGTTTTGCCTTGAGCACAACCTGGGAGTACCATTCGGGCATGTCCTCCCCTTTTTTCACAGTGATTCCAAGCGTGGATTTCTTTGCATCCGGACTGGTTTTCGTTTTTTTGTCTGAATCTGCCATGTGCCTTCACAGAGTCCGGATAGCAGGGCTCAATACTTAAAAGTTGCGGTTTTGGCGCGCCGCTTGAGAACAGCAAGAAGAACCGAAAACAGCGGAGCAAGCAACATCGCGTGCGTGGAAAACTCGGGCACTCCCGGAACGGAGGGTGACGAGGCAACGCTGTTTCTCTCGCCGGGAGTGCCGTCGGGTTTTCCTGATGCGTAAAGTGCATCTGAGTCGGTTGAGGGCGACCATTCTTTGGAAGAGGCGCTCACGCGCTCAAGGCTGGAGCCGTCGCCGTTTGCTCCCATGGATTTCGTGTACGTTGCCTCGTCACAATAAGAGAAATCGGGACTGCACAATGTTATTGTGCCCCCTGAATTGGAAAGATAATTCCAGTTTCCTTCAAGGAGAAGAACATTTTCCGGAATGGCATGGTAATAGCACATGAAACAGTCAGCGTCTGCATCATTACTGTCAAAAAGCTCTTTTGCTATGACAGCGTAGCCCCCTGCAGGAATTGTTCCTGAAAGAAATGTGAGAGTGTTTCCCACGGAAAGAGTCCAGCCGTCGAGAACAACCAATGCCCCTGACGGATTGTAAATCTCAATCCACTCGTAGTCGTTGTCAGAGCCCATTGCGGTTGGCGGGTTGTACATTATCTCGTTGATGACGGGATACTGAAAGTAGGATTCTGAAACAGCCGGCGAAAGAAAGAGAAGAAGAGAAAGCAGAGAACTGAAAAGGACTTTGGCCACTCTCAGAACATCATGTCTTAGCGGCGCTTTCCCGCCATGCTCTTTCGAGCCAAGATTTTTTGCTGATAGATTTTTTGTTGACAGGTTTTTTGTTGACCGGGCAAGTTCATGTTTCATGCCATCCGCACAGCCAAGAATGAAATAAAACTTTTTAGTGTGAAAATCCGGAGGATTTCCGAAAGATAAAAATAGAATGAGATGCAATAACAGAACAGCAG
>RFJB01000127.1 GCA_003695045.1 Candidatus Woesearchaeota archaeon
GAATAAGGCAGAGTTCGTTCCGCTCGACAGGGCTTTGGTAAAGGAGCTGCTCTCCCCGGCCAACGGTGTTAAAATCAGTGTCGTGCTGGAAGACGCGACTCTTTCCGCAAGGGTGCTTCTTGAAGAAGGAGCAGACGGCTTTTTTGATGTTGTTTTTCTTGACGCATTCTCGCCCTCAAAGAACAGGGAATTGTGGAGCAGTGAATTTATCGGAAACCTTTTTAAGATGTGCAAAAAAGGTGCATATTTGACCACTTTCAGCTGCGCCAGGATTGTTCGGGAGAACCTTAAGAGGGCTGGTTTTGAGGTCGGAGACGGACCTCGCGTTGGAAGAAGAGGTCCAAGCACTGTTGCTTTCAAGCCGTGATGCAAGAACTTGTATGAAGGACTTAAGATGACGAAGAAAAGAGTGATTTTCGACAAGCCCGACTTCAAGAGAATTCAGGAAGAAGGCCTGCTGGGCGTAGACATGCACTTCCACACCAAGTATTCAGACACGTATACAAGAATTCCGAATGTTCTGAAGAAAGCCAGGAAGAACGGCATAGGAGTCGCAATAACAGACCATAACCGGATAAAAGGCGCTGCTGTCGCGATAAATTTGAAAAAAGATGTTGTGATAATTCCGGGCATAGAGGTCAACTGTTTTGAGGGCGCCCACGTTCTTTTGTACTTCTACCACATTAATGACCTTACAGAGTTCTACATTAAGCACATTAAGAATTATGTTGAAAGAAACCCGTACATGGCCACCAACATCAGAACAGAGCAGATTGCAGACGCAGCAAAGGACTATAATTGCATAGTAAGCGCAGCCCATCCTTTTACGCCCGCAACAGGCGGGATGGAGTGGGCGATAAAAAAGGGGTTTCTGGATAAGAACATTTACGATAAGATGCAGGCAGTAGAGGTTATTAACGGCGGCCATACCGAGAAGATGAACCTTAAGGCAACCCACCTCGCGCTGGAGATGGAGAAGCAGGTCACTGGCGGCAGCGACGGCCATACGCTTGCAGCTTTGGGAGGCGTTCTTTCAATAGCAGACGCCCATAACACAGAGTCGTTTCTTGAGGCGGTCAGGCGCAGAAGGAATGTCGTGGTTGGAAAAAGCTTGGCGGTTATGCCCCGGCTGGCATCCTATTCAAAGAACATAAGCAAGCACCTTCAGTATCTTGTGCCCTCTGTGAAGTTGAAGATAAAGCGTGCCAAGGAACTGGGCATTGAAAAGCGCTACAAGCCGCTTTTGAGCGAGAAGGTTGATGCTGTGAAGAGTGTTGCAAAGAAGGTTGCGGAAAAGGTGAATGGCAACAAAAAGCAAAAGCAATAAAAAATGCTCCTTGTTCTCATTCTGCCGGAAGCCCCCGTAGTCTAGTCTGGATAGGACAGAGGCTTGCGGAGCCTCAAACCCGGGTTCAAATCCCGGCGGGGGCGTTCTTCTTTTCCAAAGAGGTCTTTTTTGCGTTCAGGACACGCCCGAAAGTCATATCTTCTTCCGGAGAACATTGGCAAGAGTTATGCTGCGGTAGAAAAAGGCGAGCCGGTTGCTTCCTTTTGGGATTGTTGCCTTCTTTTTAACCGCTTCGCGCAGTCCCCCTGGCAGTTCTTTGAACTCAACGTAACCTCTGCCTATCTCGGACAGGAAGTGCGCGTCGCTTCCGGCTGTCATGGCGAGATTGTGCTTCGTTGCAAGTTGTTGTGCTTTTCTGTTTCCCCCGTCAAGAACTATGCGTGCATTGAATCCCTCCAGGGCATCAAGTTTGTGCTTTTTGAGAACCTTTTCAATATCAGCTGTAAACGCTTTTCTGATAACGCCCCTGCTGTATGGGTGCGCTATGCTTGCGATGCCGTTCTGCTCTTTTATGCGGTCAAGCGCTTCTTCCAACGGCACTTTGGGGATTTCGTCTTGTATGTAATAGGCAAGAACTTCTCCCGCGTCGGTCATGACTTCTTCTCCTGCAACGACCTCAAAGTCGTCTGGCACTCGTCCGCGCGACTTAAGCTTTCTCAATTCTTCGCATGCTTTAAGCCCCCCTTTTATGCTTCCGTGGTCTGTGACTGCAATCCCGTTAAGTCCCATCCTTACTGCCTGAAGAATCATGAGTTTCGGCTCGTTGAAGCTGTCCTTAGAATACTTGGAATGCATGTGAAGGTCGTATCTCAGAACGTCGCGCTCCATAATTCCAGCTTCTAAAGATTATGCAGATTATTCCTTTTTAATCTTCTGTTTTACCCTGCCCAGGAACCCTTTCCCCTTCTCAAGCCCTTCTGCTATCTTATCCTGAAGAAACGCCCGCTTGACAGAATTGTCCTCTTTGAGTTCCGCTCTTTTTTTCTTGATTTTGTTCTCAAACGACCACGCATACTCGCGCATGGCGGAAAGGGCATCCCTAAGCCCTGCGCCCCACGATTCAATGTAGAACTTTTCATGGAGTTTGTACTTGTGCGGCTCGGAAGGTTTCTCATCGGGATAGCCCACAGTGATTACTGCTTCGACATTTACCCCGTCAGGAATCCCGAGAACGGATTTGAGTTTGTTCTCGTCAAACGCGCCGACCCAGCACGTTCCAAGACCGTACTTTTCAGCTGCCAGAATCAGGTTTTCTATTGCTGCTGCGCACTCCTGGATTGAATATTTAAGTTCGCCTCGCACCCCGTAAAACTTTGCAAGCTTGCTCGGGTCTGAACATACGACAATGTGAGCGGGAGCTGTGTTCATCCAGTGCTGGTCAAAGCATGCCTCTGATATCTTGTGTCTGGTTTCCCGGTCGCTTACATATACAAACTTCCAGCTTTGAAGGTTTCCTGCAGAGGGCGCTCTTATGGCGGCATCCACAAGGCGTGCGGCAAGGTCTATGTCTATGGGAATTGATTTGTACTTCCTTACAGACCTTCTTCTGTATATGGCATCGAGGACGTCCAGCTCGGGGTAGGCGTCGCGTTCAACCGCCGATTCCTCTTTTTCCTCGTTTTTTGTCATTCTGTCCTTTTGATTTATACCAATTACTTTATATAAGTTTATGTGAATACAGGCATTGATTGGTATGGGAGTTGCCTATTCGGAACTTGTGGGGCTCTATCAGCGCCTTGAAGGCACGAGCAAGCGGCTTGAAAAGACGTTTTACATAGCAGATTTTCTGAGAAAGGCCGTTGCAGAAGGCAACGCGTCCGACAGGGAGCTCTCAAGAATGCTTCTTCTGATTCAGGGAAGGATCTTTCCGCCGTGGGACGAACGGAAGATTGGTGTGGCAGCCAAGCTTGTCATAAAAAGCATAGCGCATTCCACCGGAATTTCCGAATCAAGAATTGAGGATTTGTGGCGCGAGAAGGGCGACCTGGGAACTGTGGCTTCTGAGCTTGTTAAAAAGAAGGTTCAGGCAACCCTTCTGACACTGAATCTTACTCTTGACAAGGTCTTTGACAACCTGCTCAAGCTGGCTGCGCTGACCGGCCAGGGGGCTGTTTCCAGAAAGGTCCAGATGATTTCAGAGCTTCTTACTTCCGCATCTCCGGGGGAGGCAAAATACATTGTGAGGACCGTTCTGGAAGAGTTAAGAGTTGGCGTCGGCGAGGGCTCTGTCAGGGATGCCCTGGCGTGGGCTTTCTTCCCTGCTGTCGAAGGTATTCTCTGGATATGCGGGGATTGCAAAGCCAGAAACCCCGAGGGCTATGATTCCTGCCTTTCCTGTTCCGCCCCAAAAGAGGAATCCGCGCCAGCGGGAAGGGAGAGCTCTGCCAGAATTCTTGAAGTGAACAGCACGGATGAACTTTTGGAGCTTGAAAGGAAGCGCTCCCTGAACAAATATGACCTTTTAAGGTCTCCTTCGCAGGAATCGGCGAGAGCGGTGTATAATTTCATTATTGATGCTGTGCAGACGGCTTATGACATAAAGAATGACTTCGGAGAGGTCGCGGTCATTGCCAGGGAGAAGGGGCTTGCCGGCCTCAGGGGTGTTGAACTCGTGCCTGGGAAGCCCATAAAGGTTATGCTTGCACAGAAGGTTTCTAATGTGAAGGAGGCATTTGAGAGGGTTGGAAGGCCTGCTGCTGTCGAGTATAAGTATGACGGCTTCAGAATGCAGGTCCACAAGAAAGGGCAGAACATCAGGATTTTTACGAGGCGAATGGAGGAGGTCACTGAACAGTTTCCCGAAGTGGTTGAGTTTTTCAGGGATTACAAGGACGACTTTGTTCTTGACGGCGAAGCGGTTGGTTATGATCCCAAAACGGGCAGGTTCATGCCCTTTCAGCACATATCCCAGCGCATAAAGAGGAAATACAAGATTGAAGAGCTTTCGAGAGAGCTTCCCGTGGAGCTCAACCTTTTTGACATAATGTTCCTTGATTCCGGCGATGGAGCGCCCGGCAGCATGCTCAACAGGGCTTTCAGGGAGAGAAGGAAAGCCCTGGAGAAGCTGATAAGAGAGAAAAAAGGCAGTGTCGTGCTTGCAAAGCAGCTGGTTACTGACAGGGATGATGAGGCAGAGGCATTTTATAAGGAGTCCCTGGAAAAGGGCAATGAGGGAGTCATGTTCAAGGGGCTGGAGAACCCGTACAAGCCGGGCAGCAGGGTTGGCTTTATGGTAAAACTGAAGCCGACAATGGAAAGCTTGGACCTGGTAATAACCGCAGCGGAATGGGGTGAGGGAAAACGGGCTAACTGGCTTACAAGCTTTACCCTTTCCTGTATTGACGAAAACGGGGAATACATAGAGATTGGAAAGGTCGGCACCGGCATTAAGGAGCTGGAAAGCCAGGCAGAGGAAGGGGAGGTGACCTTTGAGCAGCTTACCAGGCTCCTGAAGCCACTCATTATTGAGCAGAAAGGAAGAAAGGTAACCCTCAAGCCGGAAGTGATTGTTGAGGTTAAGTATGAGGAGATTCAGCGCTCGCCGACTTATTCTTCCGGTTTTGCCCTTCGCTTCCCGAGAGTTGTGAGAATCAGGGACGACCTCAATCCTGAAGAAGCGTCTTCAATAACGCTCGTTGAAGAGCTTTATCGTTCTCAGTAAACGGCATGATAAAAACAGAGGTTGCATCAACCATACACTTCTGTTTCAAAAATGAAACGATGTTTCAAAAATGATAAGAAATATATACAAGTCCTTCTCATGATGTCAGGATAAAAAGCGGCGATGCCTTAATGAAGGAAAACACAAGTGCCGGCGAGCGTCTGGACAAGCTCAAAATTATTGAAACCCTTTTTGACAAGAAGAAAATACGGATACTGCAAACCCTCTTAAAGCACCCCGAGAAGGACTTCTACCTTAGAGAGCTTTCAAGAATGGCAGGCGTGCCCCCCGCAACAACCTTTAGAATAATCTCCCTGTTTGAAAAGACAGGACTTGTCCAGACAATCAAAGTAAGCAGAATCAAGCTCTACAGGGCCTCAGAGAACGAGAATATGCGGTTTCTGGCCGGCTTTCTCAAGGAAGAGCCGCTTGTCATTGACACCTTTGTGGAAAAAGCGAGCAAAGTGGAAGGCGTGGAAAGGATAATACAGCACGGAAAAAGCGAGAAGAATAAAGCGAATATTCTGATAATAGGAAGCGGCGTTGACAGCGAGAAGATAAAGCAGATAAGCGCCGAGATACTTGAAAGATACAACTTTAGAATTTCTTCCCTGACCCTGAGCCAGGAGCAGTTTGAACAGATGAGAAGCATGGGGCTTTATTCCGGGATTAAGAAAACCCTTTATGACGCTCTGAGAAGCCAGAAATGAAGCGTTTAGCAGGTTTTCAAGCCGTTCTCACAACAGGTTCCCGACAAGATGCAGTAGAAAAGTATAGATTTAACTATACAAATGTTTAAATATGAGTTCTGGCATAAAGTAGAGAATATCTTAAACGTGGTTTTGTGGCGAAAACCAGCGTTTTGCGGTGTTTTCGGGTGGTTTTTGGCGAAACAACCCGTTCCAGAACCGTTTTTGGCGAATAAACGGCGAAATTGGCGAAATAACCTGCTTGTTGGCGCAAGCAAGACGATTTCTTCTAAGGATAGTATAGTATAATCTACCATATAAAGGTTTTGGTAGCAGATACTATATTTTCCAGACCACATTTGGACCAGATGGGGATGGTGGGTGACAACATAAACGCTGTCTGCAATAACTGGCTGGTCCTGGGATACTGGGGGAGTATCATACGCAACTGGACTAACGGGGTGAACATGCGATGGACAATATCGTTGAAA
>RFJB01000128.1 GCA_003695045.1 Candidatus Woesearchaeota archaeon
CCCACTGCGTTGCTGTAATCGCCCATTACATCTCCTGAGGTGTAATACATCTCAAAGAGAACCTTGTCTGTTTTTTCCTTGAGAAGTTCAATAAGAAGCGCTATGGGATGTCTTCCGCATATTGTGGCTCCCGTTTGGTCTATGTATTCCAGAAATCCCCGCGAGTCCAGATCTGCGATGAACTTTACAGCCCCCTTGTCCAGCTTTTCCATATTGTGTTTAATGTCTGTAACAAAAGGAACATAACCGTATGCAGGTCCGTAATGGGTAAAGTCCGAACTCGCTATGACAACAATCCTTTTCTTCAACCTTTCAGCTGTTTCGTTTATTCTTCTTGCTGTTTCTGCAAAGTCAATTCTGCTTCCAATCATCAACGGGACTATTCTGAGCGCTGCCAGGTTGTCTCTGCTTGCGTATTGCAGGAAGGGAAGCTGGACTTCTATTGAGTGCTCAATTGCGTGAATCCTGTTGTTTATGCCTATGCCTGTCGCTTCGGACAGCGCCTCGGTAAGGGGCTTGTGGTTTTTTACAATCCCGAATGGAGTGGCCCAGTCCTGGCTGGAAAATCCGCTCTCCAGTCCATTGTGATTCAATCCTATGATGAGGTATGCGTCCGGAAACTCGGATTCCGCAATCGCCTTGTAGGACCACGCAGCGCAGGGCCCTGAGAATGCATAGCCGGCATGGGGCGCTATGACGCCCTTTACTCTGTCTTTTCTTTTTCCCGGCTCTGCTCCCGGCCCCAGGGGGTGCTCTTCAAAGCATTCTTTTATCTGCCTGTCAAGCTCCCCGAAACTTGCAGGATAGAACTGCCCTGCCACAATCGGCTCTCTGTTGCTTTCCATAGAATTCTGTTTGGGTTCTATTGTCTTATAAATTTTTATGTTGTTTTTATCTGGCAGAGGACAGTGTCATCATCTATGTCGTTTTCTCTTATGGTTACCTCGTACCACGAGTCCAACTCCTCTATGCTCGGGTTGTACCATTGCGCGTTCTCGTTTCTTTCAAGAGTTACTCTTGCTATTGTTTCTGAATCCTCATTTCCATACTGGTCTATGAACACCTTCTCCACCATAACTGTTATGCTGTTCAGGTAGGGCGGGTGAACATAAAACATCAGCTGGTTTGCCGCTCCTATTATGTTGTTTTCAACCACATTTGCCTTGTTCTGGCTTATTCTTTCCCATTTGCAGCTGTCAACTCTGAGTTCTGCTGTGTCATCCTGAACTTCAACGCTTCGGACATAGTTTCCGAATCCCGAGTGGGACTTTATGTTCTCTTTCAGGATATCTGAATCCCATGCCGGGTTGAAATTGAAAAGCACCTGTCTGTCTTCAAGTTTTTCCCTTTTTATCTTTTCAGCGTCGCTTCTTGATATTGAAACCTTGAATGCGTGCTGCAGTATTTTATGGACGCCGTCTATTGTGACCTCTCCTTCAGGTGCCGGAATCTTGGCTTTGGCGTCGAATGTTACCTTGTTAATCGAGGGAAACCTCTCCAGCAGAGCCCATGTTGTCTCGACAGCATCATGCTCTATTGTGCTTATCGTGTCATCAATGCTCTTGTATTCGTCCAGGGAGTATCTTATGTAAGTTTCAGTTCCTGTTTCCAGCTTCTCTATGTTTCCTTCGTTTTTCATGTCCAGCAGGATGAGAGGGTTGTATTCTATCTTGTCATATATCCTGCTTCTCAGGTTGTCCCAGTTGACTATTATGCTTTCAAACTCTTCCCTGCTCAGTTCGAGTTTTGCTATGTATCCTGTTTTGTTGTTGCTTCGGTTGTCCTCTTTAATCCCTGTTGCTGTAATTCTGACCTTTGTTGTTTCATCAGAATTTTCAAACGCGGCTTTTGCAACATTCGCAAGCGTGCTCTCAAAGGTGTCAAAATCCCTCTTGTTTCTTCCGAGTTGTTCGACCCTTGCCGGAACGTATGTTATCTCTGCAATGGTTCCGTTCGTTTCATTGTCTTTCAGGGTCCTGACGAAATACTCCGATATTCCTCCTGCCTGTTTTATGCCTTTTTCTATCTTGTAGAACTCTCTTGTCTGAATCAACTTCGCGAGTTCTTCCTGCGGATTCTGTTTTTTGGAAATCTCGTCAAATTCCTGCTTTGTAAGCTGAAGGTATGTGGATTCCCTGATTACTTTGCCGTTCCCCTTGCTTATGACATTCTCTGTTCCGGGGTCGTTCCCGAATGTGGGAGATGTTGTTGTCGTTCGGAGAGTTATTATCCTCACATTGTTGTCCGCAAGCGAGAGGCGCCTCACGAAGCTGTAGGTAGCATCGAGAAAGCTTTTGTCATCTGTTCTGCCTTTCAGCGCCTTTACAGGGTCATAAGTGACCGTTATGTCAAAGTATTGCCCCACCTGCTTTACTTCAACGTCTGCTCCGGTTTTCAGAAAGACGTTGTTTGCTCTTGTTTTTATTACATCAAGCTTGCTTGTCTGCTGGGGCTTTTCTTCTGCGGGTTGTTGTGCTCCGCATCCGGCCAGAATAAGGATGATCAGAAAAACCAGGACGTACTTTGTCAGATTCATTTTAATAAAAAAAGAAAAAATTGGTGCCGTTTTAGGGCACTCTGCCGGAAACGTCTCCTGTGGTCGTATGGGACACTCCGGTGTTGGCGTTGGTGTATGTTACTGTCACAGTTCCCTGGAATCTCTGTCCAGACACAAGGTCGCATCCGGTAAACTGGTATCCTGAACCAGCGCCGAGCTGTTCTCCGTTGTTGAAGCTCGCGTCTGTTGCGCACGCGTCTCCTGCGGCGCAGCATTCATTGCCATTCTGGTCCTTTAAGGACACTGTCACGTTAGTTGTCGGGAATCCCATATTGTTTGTCAGGTAAAGAGTCACTGTTCCTGGCGTTCCCGCGGTAAGCTCAAAATCTGCACAGGTAAATCCCTGGACAGTGCACTTGTTTGGCACGAAGTTAGACGGACTCAGCACTCCAAAGTATGCGAGTGCGCCTATAGCTGCCAGAACCACGAGAATCGCCCAGCCGTATGTCATAAGGAATTCCATTGCTGCCTGGGCTTTTTTGTTCATGCAATCACCTCTTTCTCTTCCTCCATTGAGAGGTATATCTTGCTTCTTCATTCGGGAAACTACTATTTAAATGTTTCGCCCTTTCTTTATATTAGTATACTTTTTAGCGCACTGAGGTTTTACACTATTCCTCCCAGAGCGCTGCTCAAAACGCTCATTGCCATGAAGAACACGAGAAGAGCCACCACAATGAACACAGGTATGAACGTAATGCCCTCTTTGACGCTTCCTTTTCTTATCGTTGCCACAATGACTGCCGAGAAGAAGGATGTCATTATCAGAGTGCTTATTGCAAACACCTTGAAGTCCGAAAGGGCAACAGCGTCTCCCGATATTGAGAATGACAGTCCTCCGGCGGAACTCAGATTGGTCGAGGCGAGCTTCCCCGTGATTCCCTTTATTATGACAAGCAGCTGGTATGAAAGCGCGAACAGCACTGGAGCAGCGAGAAGAGTTGCGAAGCTTATGAATATAACATAAGTTGTTACCGAGGCAGCCATCTGCTTCTTCATTATTCTTGTTTCCTGAATGTTCAAAGCTATCTTGTTGAGCAGGTCCCCTATTTCTCCTCCCGCGTCTATTCCTTCCACGAGCAGGCTGATTGACCTTTTGAGAAGCGTTGAGTCGTATTTGCTTGCAAACTCCTGGAGCGCAGCATTCAACTCTTTTCCACTGAAAGTTTCCTTTGCCACGGTTTCTATCTCTTTTGCCAGGATGCCGAATCTTGGGCGTATAGCATACCAGAGCGCCTGGTCAATGGGCATTCCTGCCCTTATGTTTGCGCTTGTTAGCTGCAGGAAGTCGGGAAGAACTGCTTCTACTGCAAGTTTTCTCCTGAACATTTTCAGGTCCATCACAAGGTAGAACATCATCCAGAGCAGAAGAAGGATAAGGACGAATCCTATGGTCCATATTACCCCTGTCATCGTGAATATATACGATACCGGATATGCTCCTCTGTTTTGGACTGCTTCATATATCAGGTACAGGGTTAGCAGAACCGAAATGCCGATAGTGGCATGGAATATCCCTTTTGAAACTTTTGCCGGCGTTAGTTCGCTCCAGCCGGCCATCTCAAGATACGCTTTGAATCTTCTTCTCCTTTCTGCGGGGGTTATCTTCTGTTTTTTCTTTTTCGGCTTGACCTTGGGCGCTTTGTCCAGCCCGAGCCGTTTTTCTTCCTGTTTTTTGGCTTTTTCAACCTTTGTCTCAAGAGTTTTTATCTTGCGTTTGCTCTTCCAGTGGCTAAGGAAATTGTGCTTCGGTTCTTTTTCCTTTTCTTCGTTCTCCTGCTTCTTTTTGCGGAACTCGGAAAACTTTTTGTCTATCTCTCTCATTTTTACATTTCCACGGCGGGCCTTGAGCTTTTTATTATCGCGACAAACATGAACTGTATGAAACCGAGAAAGCCGGTTATGGAAAGAAGCACCGGCAGGCTCAACTTTAGCCCTAAGAATGTTGCGAGCACCATGAACATTGTCATTCCAAGTGACGGAATAATAACTGCTATCATCATGTAGAACATCGCAAGGGGATTGAGTTTTCTTCCATACTCTTCAACCTGTATCTGCTGTTCCTTCGTTATCTGCTCAAGCACGGAGTTCAACGACTTCGTAACATCAGAGCCGGTTTTCATGGAGTTAAGGATCTGCCAGAATATTTTTCTAAGGTTCGCGGACGGCGTCATTTCTGTTGCTTCGTTGAGGGCCTGCTCCATTGTAGTGCCCATGTTGACCTTGTCTATTACTTCTCTGAAGTATTTCCCTATTGTTTCATAGTTCTTTGCCACGTTTTTGAAAGTGTCATAAATGGGAACGCCTGACTCCATCTCTATTATCAGGAATCTTCCCGCGAACACTATCTCCCTGTTGATGTCCTTTTCTTTTCTCAGTATTTTTACGTCGGGCAGTTTCAGAAAATAGAGGAAAAACACAGAGAGTGCGACCGGGTAGCTCAGCAGCAGGCCGGCAATTCCAAGACCCATCTTGCTGGTTATGAGAAATATGATGAAGTAAAGAGTCAAACTCATGTAGAGCGCAGTCAGGAACGCTTTCTTTACGAATTCAGGGGGCTCGTCAAGCATCTCTGCCTGAAACAGCTTTGTCTTAAGCCCCGGAATTGACTGCGCTATTTTGTTGAAGAGGTTGAATGCCATCTTACACAAATTTTTTGTTCAGTTTCACATGCTTCAGCAGGTTTTCCTTGTTCACATAAAACTCCGCCATAACCCTTCCTACTGAGTCAATCGTGTTTATGTTGTGCTTAACCAGGTACTTCAGTATATTCTCCTTCTCTTTCAGGGCATTCTGGGTTTCTCTCTGGCTCATTCCTGTGTAGAGCTGGAGCGTATCCATCAGCGACTTTGACTTTGATTTCTGGACAAGAACATCTTTTTTGGCGTCATACTGGAGTATGACGTTTGGTGTGGCGTCTTCAAGTATCTCCGCAATCTGGAATGTTCTTCTCAATCCTGTTCTTCTGTTTCTGAACTGAGTTATTATGAGTGATATTGCGGGCAGCATTGTTTTCGGGACTTCTATTGGAGGATTTGTTAATCTTCTGACTGTCTCCTGGGCGTTGTTTGCGTGAAATGTCGCATATACGGAGTGGCCTGTGTGGATTGCCTCGAAGAGTGTTTCCGCTTCTCTTTTTCTTCTGACTTCTCCGACAAGGACCCTGTCCGGGCGCTGTCTCAGGGCATTCACGAGGAGGTCCTCCATTGTTATCTCTCCTTTTCCTTCTGCGTTCGGTAGCCGGGTGGACATGGGCACCCAGTGGAGGAATTTCGGCAACCTCAGCTCTCTCGTGTCCTCTATTGATATTATTCTCTGGTTTGGCGGGAAAAACGATGCAAGCACGTTGAGGGTTGATGTTTTTCCTGACGCGGTCCCTCCCGAGATTATTGCCGAGAGTTCATACTGCATTGAGTGCCATATCAGAGCTGCCGCAGACAGAGACATTGTTTTGTGCTGGATGAAATGCGTTATCGTGAACGGGTCTCTGCTGAATTTTCTTATCGTGATTGTGTTTCCCCGGGTTGAGATGGGGGCAAGGGTGGCGTTCACTCTGTCTCCTTCCTGAAGGTGCGCGTCCAGAAGCGGCTCGAGAATTGTTATCTGCCTGCCGACTTTTCTGCCTATCATTGAGGCGTAATGCTTTATCTGCTCCTCATTCTCCAGTTTTATGTTGGTTTTGAGCCAGCCGTGCTTTTTGTGGTATACCCACACTGGTTCGTCGGCGTTGTTTATGGTTATCTCTTCAAGCAGCTTGTCCGCCATAAGTATCTCTATCTTTCCCATTCCCAATGCTTTCTGGATTAGGTATGTTGTCAGAAATCCTGCTGTCTTCTCGTCTATGTCCGGAAAATATTTTCCGATGAGCACTTTTATTGTTTCGGAAAACCTCTCTTCTATGACGTTCTTGTCTTTTGCGTCTGTTATGTCTATTATTCCGAGATTTACCTGTTTGATCAGTTCCTTTCGTATTCTTTCAAGCAGAATTTCCGTGGTGGGCGAGATAGCAGAGATTGATACTTCATATATCGGCACGAACTCTCCGGGTTCGTGGTAGACGCGTATTGTTATTGGCATGTCCTGCGCGTCGAATTCATACCTGTCAATTATCTTCCGCTCCTCACTGGCTGTTTCTTTTACACTTTCCTTCTTGTTTCTCATCACTTTCTTCTTTATCACAACTGTCTTCTTTTTTGGAGACGGAACCTTCAGAACTCTCTTCAGGGGTTTTTTCCGGGCGGCATTTGCTTTTCTCTTTCCAGAATTACCTTTTTTCTTCACCTCTTTTTTTTTCATGGGCCACCCCCTCTTGCAATATTAATCATTTGAAAAGTTTTTTGAGCTTTTCCAGTTCTTTCTCGAAGTATCCTTTCTTCTTCTGCAGCTCCTTGAACTTGCTTTCCACTTCTTTTATCTCCTTCTTGATGTCCTGGCTTTTAGCCGCTATGTTCAGGGTCCTTGCTTTGATAAGAAGTTCCTGGAGTTCTTTCTTAAGGTCTGCTTCGTCCTTTTCTATTGTGGCTATCGCCTTTTCTATCTTTGCTTTTTTGTTCACAAACCTCTCGAATCTCTGGCTTATCTCTTTTCCGTAATCCACTTCTTTTTCTATCTCTTTTTTCTTCTGAATAACCTTGTCCAGGACCTGTTTCTGGAGTTCCATTATTTTGTTCTCGTGCTTCTTTTGCTCTTCCATTACCCTCCTGATGTTCTCTTTCTTTTTTTCTATGTCTTCTTTAACCTCTTCTGCGAGCTTTTTGAACTTTTCAATGCGTTCTTCTGAATTCTCGATGAGTTCGTCCTCCAGCTTGACCTTGTTTTTTATTTCCTCAAGCTTTTTCAGGAACTCGTCAAGCCGTTTCTTGATTTCTACTTCTTGCTGGTCTATTCCCAGTATTGCGCTTTTTTCTTCTTCCAGTTTAATCCTTTCAGCGTTTATGTCGTCTACGATTTCCTGGTACTTCTTTTTTTCTTCAAGGATTTGCTTGTCCATCTCCCGTATTCTTTCCTTGAACTCCATCTC
>RFJB01000129.1 GCA_003695045.1 Candidatus Woesearchaeota archaeon
CGTGGCGGTCATTCTCAGTTTGTGGGTTTTTTCCGACTATGCCAGTTTGGTCATGGTTTTTCTCACAACAATGGCGTGCATTCCCCTTGTTTACAACACCATGAAAGTGGAAGAGCACAAGGATCTTGAAATGCAGAGCGAGTCGCTTCTCCTTAAGGAGCACGGCAGGGCGCTGGAATTTCTCATGTTTCTCTTTGTGGGCGTGACGCTTGCTTTTGCTTTCTGGTATGCTGTCCTTCCGGAAAATCTTGTTGACATCCTCTTTCACATCCAGTCGCAGACAATAATCAATGTTAATGCGGAGATGACTGGCAACGCTGTCAGGTTCTCAACTTTTACGAACATTTTGTTCAACAATCTCAAAGTGCTTATCTTCTGCACGCTGTTTGCCTTCATCTACGGCGTCGGCGCGATATTCATCCTTGTCTGGAACGCTTCCGTAATAGGAACCGCGATTGGAAACTTTGTCAGGTCCAATCTGGAGGCCATAGCAGAAGCAGTAGGGTTCACTTCCGGAGCGAATTACTTTCATGTTGTTTCTTTCGCGCTTTTGCGCTACTCAATACACGGCATCCCCGAGATTCTCGCCTACTTCACTGCAGGACTTGCAGGGGGAATAATCTCCATTGCGGTAATTCGCCATGATTTCGGCTCTGACAGGTTCCAGAAAATACTTCTTGATTCTTCTGACCTGCTTATAATCTCGATAGTCCTGCTTGTTGTTTCTGCATTGCTGGAAGTTTATGTCACTCCCTTCTTCTTTTGAGAGCGTTAAGAAAGAATTTTGGGATGCTTACTCAAGCACTTTTAGCCTGCCAGGCCTTATCTCGAATATTTCGCCTTCGCGCAGAAGGGATTCTATTATCGTATCTGCATTCGGGACTTTTGCGGTTGCCGTTATCTCCTCAATGTCCGCGCCGTCCCCCCGGTCAAGGTCTCTTATCATCTGGATTATCTCTTCGTAAGGGTTTTTCGGAAGCTCCTCTCCTATGTCCTTGTCTTCTTCTTTCCTGTCCTCAACGACGACTTCTTCTGTTACAACCTCTTCCTCTGCCGCCGGCTCGGGCGGTTCCTCGGGTTTTTCTTCCTGCTTTTCCTTTCTCGGGTGCTTCTTTGCTATCTCTTCCAGTTCCAGCTTTCTTACCTCAACCCATTTTCTGTTTTCAATCTTCCTCACTATTTCGGGCATGATGTATTTTGTCCCGAGATATTCTCTCGGCCTGCCCACGACAAGGACTATGTCGCCTATGCTTTTTCCTTCAAGAAAGTGTGTCTGGTCAAATGTTCTTATGAGAATGCTGCCTGTTCCGTCGTCAATCGTCAGGTGGTCGTAGTTTACTTCCGTTGCTTCCGGCTTCTCTATTATCACTCCTATTATGTTGGCTCTTGAGCATTTTCTTCCGTCCGGCAGCTCAACGTAGTTGGGCTCCCACCCTTCCTCCTTGACATACCTTCCGTCAAGTATGTCTTTTATCCTGACCTTTACTGCCACCTGCCTCTTGGGATTTTCATCAGCCATTTTTCATGTCTTCTCTCATATTCTTTGTATGAATCCCGGCTTCGGCTCGAAGATGTCTCCCGACCTTTTCAATCTTTCTATTGCCTCGTCAACCGCTTCTTCGTCAATTCCTTTCGCTGTCGCTTCCCTTATTATGTCTTCTATGGGTATTGTTTTTCCGAGTTCGTCCTCCAGCTGGTGGATTATCTCCCTTATTGAGATTATCTTGCTCCTCTCGCTTGTGGTTATTCCCGTGCTTATCCTGTCAATGTCTATCTGGCCGGTTTCCGGGTCAAGGCCTACCTGTGTGAGGCAGAAGTGCACAAGGTCTACCGCTCTTCTCGCGTCTTCTCTCGTGACTTTCTGCGAAAGCCGCATCTTGGCGCTTGCTTCTGCGAGCCGCACGAGGGCTTCAAGCTGCCTTGCCGAGATTGGTATGCTTTTTATGCTGCCCTCTTCTACTCCCGAGCCGCGCATCTTCAGGTAGTAATTCTTTATTTCGTCAACCGCTTCTTCGGTCAGTTTCGGGTGTATGTTCTGCTTTGCGTATGCAACGTACTTTCTCAGGAGCTGCGTTGGTATTTCGGGCATTTTTCCTTCGGGATTCTTGTGCAAACTCAGGATGAAGTCCGCCATTATCTCGTCCTTGCTCTTGTCCGGCATGTCCCTTATGGGGAATATGAGGTCGAACCTGTTTATCAGGGTTGGAGGCAGTGCAATCTGCTTTGCCAGCGGCTCATAAGGATCAAACCTTCCCAGCTTGGGGTTTGCTGCCGCCAGCACCGTTGTTTCAGCCCGAAGGGTTGCCTGGATGTTCGCCTTTGATATCGTTACGGTCTGCTGTTCCAGTGCTTCGTGCATCGCGCTTCTGTCTTCTATGCTCATCTTGTCGAGCTCGTCTATCATGCATATTCCCTTGTTTGCCAGCACTAATGCTCCCGCTTCCAAACTCCAGCCGGACAGGAATTCGTCCTTCACTACTGATGCGGTCAACCCTGCTCCCGAAGCACCCTTTCCAGAAACGTATCTTGCTTTCGGAGCCACCTTTGCCACTC
>RFJB01000130.1 GCA_003695045.1 Candidatus Woesearchaeota archaeon
CCCTGTAAGACCGGAGTCGCCTTCAGGACCGCCAATCACAAACGAGCCGGTGGGGTTTATGTGCACCTTGGTGTTCTTGTCCATCCATTTGCCGACAACCGGCTGGATTACCTTCTTCAGGATGTCCTTGCGAAGCTGTTTGACTTTGACGTTGTCCAAATGCTGTGTTGAGATGACGACAGCAGTAACCTTGTCCGGCTTGCCGTCAACATACCTGACGCTTACCTGCGATTTTCCGTCAGGACCGATGTATTTTATGATCCCTTTTTTTCTGACTTCGGCAAGCCGTCGGGTAAGGCGGTGGGCAAGCATTATAGGCAGGGGCATCAGTTCGCGTGTTTCCCGGCATGCGAAGCCGTACATCATGCCCTGGTCGCCGGCGCCCTCCTTATCAACGCCCTTGGCAATGTCGGGGCTCTGCTCGTGAATCGAAACAAGCACTCCGGCGTCTTCGCAGTCAATGCCGAAGCGCGGATCAGTATATCCTATTTTCTTGAGAGTGCGCCTGACAACCTTCTGAACATCAACGTAACCCCTTGTGGTGACTTCCCCCATGACAACTACAAGGCCTGTCGTGGTGGCGCATTCCACAGCAACCCTTGAATGCGGGTCCTGCCTCAGAAGCTCGTCAAGCACTGAATCGCTTATCTGGTCGCAGATTTTGTCCGGGTGGCCTTCAGTAACTGATTCTGAAGTAATGTATTCTATTCTCGGCATCAAACATCACTCTCCTTCAATTTTGTCATTCAATCAGTTTCCATTCAATTACAGCATGATTGCATGTTTTCTGATTGCATGCTTTAATTCTGCGCGCATTAAGGCGCAGCGCCCACTCGCAAGCCCTATTCAAAACGCCCAATCGCAGCAAAAGTCCAGCCGTCAGAGAACAGGACATTCAAACTTGAGCTCTCCAACCGCGTTTCTTTCTCCAACTGGCTTTCGGCTTTCCGGGATTTCGGCTTTCCAACGCAAAGAGCCGGGCAGCTGCGTTTATTATAAAACTTTTGAAAAAAATATTCCGAAAGGAATAAAAAGGGGAGGAAGAAACAAAGGAGGAGGAAACAAAAAGGAAAATGATAAACGACCCCAGAGAGATAAAGCTGATAAGAAGGCAGCTCGGAATAACCCAGAGCGAACTGGCAAAGAAGTCGGGAGTTTCCCAGTCGCTGATAGCCAAGATAGAAAGCGGACGACTGGACCCTTCATTCACGAAAGTCAAGAAGATATCCGAAACGCTGGAGATTCTGAGAAATGAAAGACAGAAAAAAGTAAGGGAGATTATGGTAACGAGGATAATAAGCGCGAAACCGGAGATGGCAATCAGCGAAGCAATAAAGAAAATGAAGAAACACAACATATCCCAGATGCCGGTGATAGAACAGGGCGTGGCAGTAGGGCTGATATCTGAAACGAGCATCCTGGAAGCGCTTGCCGAGAACAAACCGCACAGGCAGGTAAAAGACGTCATGAGCGATGCGCCGCCGCTAATTCCCGAGGAAGCAACGGTAGAAACTGCCACCGCAATGCTCGCCCACTATCCTCTCGTGCTCGTCTCCAAGAAGGGAAAGATAAAAGGGCTTGTAACACGGTCGGATGTGCTCCAGAAAGCATTCAGGTAATTTATTCTCTTCATCCGCATACTCTGTTTACCCTAATTCTCCATGCGCCTGAGCTCTTCAATCAGTTTTGAAACAAGACCGAAAGGAAGGACCTGCCGGTCGTCGGAAAGAACCCAGAGTTCGCAATCATCATATGAACTGAGAAAAGGGCTCAGAGGCCGTTCAGAAACAATATCCGATCCCTCAACAAGCGGATTGACGCTCGGGAGAACAACCAACTCCTTCCCCTTAAAGGCGCATTTCAGAAAACACTTGAATCTCTCCCGCCGGGGACCTCTGGAAAGCGTAACAGAAGGGTGTTCATGGCTGATTATGATGCGCTCGGACTTTATGAAATCATCAGACGAAAAATCAGGAAGCTTGTGGCCGTGCATGAGCAGGTTTCTCCCTGCAACAAAACTCTCCACCACAGAGATTCCGCGCTTGCGGGCAACCGGGCCCAGTATGGTATCATGATTCCCCCTGACAAGAACAACGGATGCCCTGCTGCTTATGAAATCAAGAAGCTTCAATGTGTCGCGCCACTCCTGGTCCGAAATGGTTCCAAACTCGTGCTTCAGGTCGCCGTTAATCACGACAGTCGCGGGAGAAAGAGCGTCCAATACAGGACCGACTATGCGAAGGACCTCTGAAATGTGAAAGCGGGGAATCAGAAAGCCCTCCCTGTTCAGCATCTCCTCGTAGCCGACGTGAACGTCGCCAAAAACAAGAACAGAGTGCTCCCTGAGAAAGAGCGAGGGGCCGACGGCAAAGATGCCGTCTGAAATTTCCACAGCGTTTTCCGGCAGGCGATTCATCGTAACATCATTGAGAGCAGCAAACCTATTTTTTGTTTTTGCCCTTCGCCTCCTTGAGAGCGATCTTGGCTTTTATCATGTTGTGCATATTCCTGAGGAAAGACATCCTGTCCTCCATGCGGAGAACATCAGAGTGCCCCTGAAGAACAATATTGAAAGAGAAAGGGCTTGGAAGGTCGGAATGAACCTCCTGAACCTTTATCCTTCCGGAGGAGATGCCGCGGAGAACAACCTCGGCAGAGTGGACATCCATAACATCTTCAATAACCTCGCGCTTCGCCTCCTTGAGAATCGGAAAGTCCTCGGATATGCTTCTGACAGCATTCTGAAGCAGGGTGGAAGCGAGCTGCTGCCTCCCCACCCTTTTTGTCTTCCCCTTGTAAGACCTCAGAATCATAAGAGACCTTGTAGCGCAGTGGCGGAAGCGCCTGTTCAGGACCTCTGTCTTGTCAATAGCAAGTTCAAGAACGCTTCTGAGTTCGTCAGGTTTGAGAAGCTTCAAGGCGTCAAGAACCTTGACATCCTTTGAAGGGCTGATGTAAAAACCGTTGTCGGTTATTCCAATCTCCACATCTGCATGCTGTGAGCGCGAAACAGCGAAGGCAACAGCCCTTGAAAGAGCATCATTGACGCGCCTTCCGAACAGGGTGTGAAAAACAATGTATTTCTTGGGGTAAGAGCCGACTGAATCATTGTAGTGCTCCACGAGGACGAGCTTGTCGTGCGGAATTACCGAGAATTTGTGCTGCTCGTAGAAATACCTGTAAAGCGACTCGGCAGCGTTCGTGTCAAGGTAAAGGTAGTCGTGAAGAAAGGAGATAATCTCCTGTTTGGATACGCCGGCGGAAAGCTTCTCTGACATGAGCCGGCGGAAACGGCCTATTTCAAGAGCAAGGTCGAAGCTCAGGGGGAGCATCTCTGAAAACCACGAGGGAACGTTGGGGGGCCGGTCAACGCTTCCCGAGACGAAGGCAGTCATGCCCCGTGAATAGAGGAACTGGTAGGTGGAGCCGCCGAGAACGAAAACGTCGCCTCTCTTGAGGCGCTCGAGGAATGCCTCTTCAATTTCCCCGATTACCCTGTTGCCAAGCTTCACCTTTACAGACGCTTCATCAGGGATTGTTCCAATGTTCGTCATGTAAATCATTCTCGCAAGCTTCCCGCGCCTGCCGATCATTCTTGAGTCCCTGTCGTACCAGATTTTTGCGTAAACATTCCTGTCCTCAAGAGAAACGTAGTATCCTGCGAGATAATTGAGAACATCCTCAAAAACACCCATTGAAAGATGCCTGAAGCAGTAGGAGCGCCTGACGACATTGAACAATTCGTCAATATACCATTTCCGGTCAATGGCTGCGCCGTAGATGTGCTGCGCGAGAACATCGACGCAGTTCGTCGGGATGTGAATCCTGTCAATCTTCTTTTCCACCGCGCACTTCAGGAGGACGCTGCATTCAACAAGGTCGTCCCTGTCAAGAACAACAATCCTGCCTTTTGTAACTGCATGAAGCTGGTGGCCGCTCCTGCCCACGCGCTGCAACGCTCTCGCAACCGACTTGGGGCTGCCGAGAAGAACCACCAGGTCTATGAAGCCGATGTCAATCCCGAGCTCAAGAGAGGTTGAGCAGACCACCGCCTTTAGTTCGCCCCTCCTCAGGCGGGACTCTATTGAGAGGCGATGCTCCGCCGAAAGCGAACTGTGGTGCGCGCCTATGTTCTCCCCGTAAAATTTCGGAAACTTGTCCCTGAGGTTGTGAACAACCCTTTCAGTGGCTGAGCGCGTGTTCGTGAATACCAGCGTGGTCTTGTGGCTCTGTATCAGGTCGTGAAGCATTTTGTAAAGGGACTCGTGCATTATGGCATAATCTGTTTCTATGAGGTCCGAAACAGGACTCAGAACTTTCAGGTCAAGGTCTTTTAGAAACTGGACATCCACAAGCGTGCATGGTCGGGGTTCGCCCCTTGCATCAAAGCCGGCCAGATAACGCGCTATCTCGTCAAGAGGGGCAACGGTCGCAGAAAGCCCCACTCTGCAGAGGTGCCCTGAGAAGACAGGTTCCCGCCGGCCTGCTGAGCTGGAGTCGGAGCCGGATTCAGAGGCGGCTTTATAAGCGGTTTTAGAGCCGGCTTTGGCCGCCTTTTCTTCTCTTTTGTCCGGCTCTGTTTTGCCCTCCTCACTTTCATAAACCGCCGGCCCGTTCTCGCAGAGATACTGAAGGCGCTCCAGAGAGAGCGAAAGGTGGACGCCCCTCTTGTTTTCCGCAAGAGCGTGAATCTCGTCAATGATTGCCCACTCCACGCCGGCAAGATGGCTCTGGAAGGATTTTGTAGAAAGAAGGATTGCAAGGCTTTCGGGCGTGGTAATTAGAATATGGGGCGGCCTTCTCGCCATGCTCTGCCTCCTGGAAGGCGAAGTATCGCCGGTGCGAACCCCGACCCGGATGTTAAGCTTTTTGCCGTGCCTCTTTGCAATCTTGGAAATCTCCTCCAAGGGCTCCTTGAGATTTACCTCAATGTCATAATTCAGGGCTTTGAGAGGGCTGATGTAAAGAGCGTAAATTTTGTCCCTGAGAATGCCTTTGTCAGCAGCGTCAACAAGTTCGTTAAGGATGGAAAGGAATGCGGTCAGAGTTTTGGTTGCCCCTGTCGGAGCGCTTATTAGAACATTGTTTCTGCTGTGAATCTCCATGACGCCGAACAACTGAGGCAGGCTGAAGGATTTAAAGCGGGAGAAAAACCACTCCTTGACAAAAGGGTGGAGAATATTCAGGAGTGCGCCCTCGTTATCGGGCTTTTTCTTCACGAACAGGTTTTTGGATTCCTTTGCGCGAGATTCAATCTTTTCTCTTTCCAAAACGCGCGTTTTTTTCAAAAAAATCACCATTTGAAATGCATTTGAAAAACACCCTCATGCCTGCCGGACATCTGTCGGGCATCTGCCGGACAACTGCCAGACATCTGCCGGACAAGATGCGCAACGCGGAGCATACGGACTGGATGAAATCGCGGTTTATTAAGGGCAACACAGGGGGCAACACAGCAAGATTTATAAATAGATTGGGTTTCCCAACGCCTGGTTTAGAGGTTCTGAAAGGGTTGCATAGATTGCAGATTAAATATTTCTCGCTTTTATGAAGCGAGCCACACAGCCAGACAAGGAGGTATGTTGAAAATGGTTACAATGTATGACGTTCCAATAAACGACCTCATTCAGGAAGTTGCGAAGGAACTGAAAGGGATGAGCGAGATCAGGGCTCCTGAGTGGGCAGCATATGTCAAGACCGGCGTGCACAAGGAAAGGCCGCCTTTGCAGAGCGACTGGTGGCACATAAGAGCCGCCGCTGTTCTAAGAACCGTCGCAGTAAGAGGCCCTATCGGAGTAAGCAAGATAAGAGCAAAATACGGCGGAAGAAAGAACAGGGGCGTAAAGCCGGAGCACACTTATAAGGGATCAGGAAGCATAGCGCGGAAGATACTCCAACAGCTTGAAGCCGCAGGACTTGTAGAACAGGCCGCAAAGGGCGTTCACAAAGGAAGAGTTGTCACGAAGAAAGGTCTGAAACTTCTGAACGAAGCTGCGAAGAGGATACACAAGCCGGCACAGAAGAAAGAAGAAAGCAAAGGAGAAACGGCAAAGAAGGCCGCGAAAACCCCTAAGGAAGGTTCAAAAGAGAGCGGCTCCCCGAAAGAAACTCCTGAAGAATCAAAAGAATCCCCGACTGAAGAGCCCCGGAAAGAGGAACCCGCTGAAAAACAAGAGAGCGAAAAAGCAGGAGCGCAACAGGAAGAGGCAACCGGAGAGACAGAAGAAAAGCAGTAAATGGGGCGGCTCAGTGGCGAACACAAAAAATGACGGCAGACGAGCTTGAGAGAATCCGAAACGAGCGGATGAGAAAGATTCTTGCCGAACAGGCAAGAGCAGAGATGGAAAGCCAGGCAGTGGAAGAAGAGAGGATAAAAAGAGAGATAGACGCAATTGAAGCCAGAGTCAAAAGCATTATGACCAGAGAAGCGCTGCAGAGGTACGGAGCCGTAAAGGTTGCGCATCCGGAGCTCGCGATGACCGTCATGATTGCACTCGCCCAGAGCATTGAGAAAGGCATGATAAGCAGAATAAGCGACGAAATGCTGAAAAAAGCCCTGAAAAGTATTCAGGGGAAGAAAAGGGATATCCGAATAAGCAGAAAGTAGCACACAGAAAGCAGCACATGTGAAGAGAAGAGCAAAGCAGGCGACAGAGCGCGGACAACTGCTTTGAGACAACAGGAACAAAAATTATAAAAAGGGAACCCAATTCGCTGGTGAATGCTGACAAACACGAATACAACAAAACAAAGAACCTGAACATAACGAAAAATAACAACAAACAGCACAAATAAAATCAGGAAAGTGGTTATGATGGCAAGATACAAGCACCTGAGCAGGAAACTCCGACTCTCAAAACTGGGAAGACGAACAAGGTGGGCCCCGTTCTGGACTGTGCCCAAGATTTACGGAAAGGGAAGGAGAGTGCATCCGGGAAGGCACACAGAAGTAAAGAGGAGCTGGCGCAGAACAAAGACAAAGGCGTAAGCGTTGCCAATCAAAAGACAGGTAAATAGCTTATACACTTCAGAAGAGGAATGATCACCATGGCAAACATTGAAAGGATATACAATGTACCCTTGAGGAAAGAGTTCCAGAAGGCACCCATTCACAAAAGAACTCCCAAGGCAGTCAAGGCGTTGAGGGAGTTTATGCAGAAGCACATGAAATCGGACACAATAATCATCGGAAGCCACCTCAACGAACTGCTCTGGAAGAACGGGATAAAGAATCCGCCGCACCATGTCAAGGTCAAGGCAGTGAAGGATGATGCTGGAAAGGTAACAGTTGAACTCGCAGACCTGCCAACATCAAAGACAGAAGAGACCAAAAAAGAAAGCGGAAAGGATAAAAAAGCCGAACAGAAAACAGAGAAAGCGAAGACAGACAGCAAGCCGGCTAAAAAAGAAGAAAAGGAAGAAAAGCCCGCAGAGAGTTCTGATAAACCTGATAAGAAGCCCAAAGAAGAAA
>RFJB01000131.1 GCA_003695045.1 Candidatus Woesearchaeota archaeon
CACCCAGCTGCTTCAACTGTTCGTAAGCGGCAGGCCTCCACACGTCAAGCTGAACCATCGCAACCTTGAAGCCGCGCTTCTGAAAGAACTTTGCAAGCTTTCCTGCGGTGGTCGTCTTGCCGTTTCCAAAGAGGCCGACAAGCATTACCTTAAAGGGCTTTTTTCCTGCCGCGTCAATCTTGGCGCCTTCTCCGCCAAGAAACTCAACGAGAGAATCGTAAACAATCTTTATGAGATGCTCCTTCCTGGAAAGCCCCTTTGGAAGGTCCTCGTTCAGGGCTCTCTCCTTTATCTTTTTGGACAGGTCAAAGACCAGTCGGACATTCACATCGCTCTGGAGCAGAGCCCTCTGTATGTCCTTTACCAGCTCGTTGACAAGTTTCTCGTCAACAAACATGGATTTGGCTATCTTGGAGAGGGTGTTCTTCAGCGAATCGCCAAGCTTGTCAAGCACCATAACCGAGAGCAAGCAAGGAGGGATTTATAAAGTTTGGCGTTCCAAAAAGGGATTCCTGCTTCCTTAGCTCTTTTGCCTCGCCAAGCCCTTATGCAGAAACGGGCTTTATGATGCTCTTGTACGCCTTCTCCTGGTGGTTGTGTGCCTGACTGTGGGCTGCTGCTTCACGGCTGCCTGCTGCGCCGCCTGCATCTGCTGAATCCGCTTCTGCTCCGCAAGAAGGGCCTGCTGTTGCTGGATTCTCCTGAGTTCCTCCAACTGCGCTGCTCTCTGCCTCTCCTGTGCAGCGGACAAAAGACGCTGCTGTTCTTCCTGCTTTTGAATTATCAGAAGAGCAAGCTCTGCCTCCTTTTTCCGCTCTTCGTTTTGAAGTGTGGAGAGCTTCGCGAGAAGTTGCTCGCGTATGGAAACAAGGGCTTTTTTCTTCTTAAGAAGTTCTTTTCTCTTTGCGTCATACTCTGAAAAGCGCGAGTTGAGAACCGCTTCCTGCCTGGAGAAATAGGCATCTTCAAATCTGGCAAAAGCAATGTAGGATATCAGCACGCTTATAATCAGAAGGACAAGGACTGCCTTTGTTGCTTTACCCATTCTTGACAACCTCAATTTGCGATGACAATTTGCTGAGAGAATCGTTCATAAGCGAAATTGCCGCTGTCAGGTTCTGGTTGTTCTGAGCCAGCACCGCAATGTGCGACTGGATTCGTGAGAGCTCATTCGGATAGTTTGCCACAGCCAGAGAGAGGGAAGCCGCCCTGTCTTCCCTGTTGTGAAAGGAGAGATACCCGAAAACAGCGCCAAATAGAAGAAGAACAAAAAAGATTGCCGCCAAAGCAACCTCCTGCTGGTCATTAAGCAGTTTAAGAGATTTCACAAACCTTGTAAGCAGTAACGCTGTGGCAAGCAGGAACATCGTCTGAAAAAGAACAGACAGCAGGGGGGAGAAAGTAGCGTGCTTTATGTCTGTGCCCAGATTAACGCTGTGAATGTAAGCAAAAACAAGAGAGACATAACTGAAGTAATGAACCATCTTCCAACGCCTGAACCTGAGCATTTGCATGCTCTTTTTTGCCGATGAAAAACCAACAAGAAGCATGAAGTAGAAAGCCCACGCCCCAAAAGAGAGGAAAACAAGCCACTTGTCCGAGAATGAGAAACCCAGATAGTCGGAGAGGGAAATCTGCGCCCCCCATTTGTAATTATCCAGAACTGCAGCAAGAAAGTGTGTAAAAACAAGAAACACCGCAAGGATTCCCAACGGCTTGTGAAACCTGAATATTTTGAACTTTCCCTTGTTTACTGAAAGAACACGCAGCTCGCCAAGAATGACAACGAGAAAGAGAACAACAAAAGACGCGATGCCCATTATACGTGTCTGCAGCCATATTATTCTGGTTTCCCTGACAGACCAGGAGATAATAGAGTACAGCAGGGAAACCACAATGCCGAGAAATGCAATAAACAAAGTCCGCCCCTTCATTTTCTCCCCTTCAGTTCGTACCGGCTGAAATTGTTATATCGGGATTCCTGCAAGCCGGCATTTATAACAAGGCAGGAAACATAAGGAAGAGATGACATTAACTTCTCCGCCTTTTTTGAATCGAGAAGCATCATGCATGTGGCAACAGCATCCGCATCTTCAAGAGTTCCGGCAATTGCCGTGGCGCTTATGACGTCCTTCTTGCCCACAATATGGGAATGCGAATAGTCGGAAGAGAACTGCCTGTAATCCCCCGATGTTGCAACAGCCCTGTTTTTAAGAAGAAGGGTTGATATTGTGCTGTTTGGGATGCGCGGGTGCTGGACATCAATGATTTCCCTGTATGAGCCGCGCGCAATGAGGTCTCCGCGGGCATCTATGAAAAAGGAATCTATGCCCATGCTGGAGATGAACATTGCAATCCTGTCTGCAATGAAGCCCTTCGCGATGCTTCCCAGGTCAATCAGGGCATCCGGATGTTCCAGAGAAACAACATTGCCCCTGATGGTTATGTCGCGAAAGGAGCATCCCACAGGCATTTCGTCAGCGCCTGATTTTCTGGAATAAAACTGCCTTCCCTTGGTAACGTCGTATGCGCCGTCGGTGGCCCGGGAGTACCAGATTGCCTTGCGGATTACCGAAATGAGTTCGGGAGAAGCATGAATCTTTCTCTTTCTGTTGAGGCGGGAGAGTTCGCTGTCGCTGTCAAAGAAATTGAAAATTTTCTGAAGCCGCATGGCCTCGTGCTCTATGCGGGGAAAGACAACCTCCACCACTTCGGGAAGCACGTCATAAAAGATTATCTCCGTCTTTCCACCGAAGAGGTTCAAAATGAGTGTCGCCTCTGCATGCTCAACATCAAAATTCTTCGCTTCGGATTCTATCATCAGACACACCTCTCTTGAGAAGCTGGCTTCTCATATCAGATATCATCGCGGAAGGGCCGCAAATGTAGAATATGGCATCATTGGCGAAAGGGCATGTGCGAAATATCTCTTCAGCATTCACCCTCCCGCTTCCCTGCCTGGTAAAGAAAAACCTTGCTGTAAAGTTCTCGCCCTGCAAAGAAGACAATTCGTTGAAAAAGCACATTTCTTCCTTTCGTCTTGCGGAGTAAAAGAGAGCAAGATTCCCCTTCCATTCGTCTTTCAGCGCTGCGGAAATCATGGAATACAGCGGCGTTATTCCTATCCCTCCGGCTATGAAGATTATGTTTTCGCTTTTATCCCGCGGAAGCACAAACCTCCCGTAGGGTCCCTCCACGATCACATTCTTTCCTGTGGAGGAGAAAAGGCGCTCTGTAAATGACCTGCTTTTCTTTATGCAGAACATTATGTTGTTTCCATTCTGCGCGACGATTGAGAACGCTCTTTTGTCCTCCTCCCTGCCGGGAAAGGAGAGCATGCAGTACTGCCCCGGAAGGAAGTTGAGCGGCTCCTCCAGGTTTACAACCACTTTCTTGGAGCCCTCTGCTTCCTTGCCAACCGACAAGACCGTGCCGGTCATTTTCCGGGCCATTTCACTCCACCTTAACGACCTTTATGCAACCGGCAGGACAGCTCGAGGCAATCTCCTTCTGCTTTTCAAACTCCTCCTCTGAAAGCTCAAGCTCAAATACCCCCGAGGAGAGTTCTTTTGCTCCTGAGAGATTTGCCTTTCCTGTGTTGTCAACCTTCCACAAGTCGGGGTCAAGCGCTTCGCACTCTCCCGCACCTATGCACTCATTCCTGTTGTAGATTATTTTGCACTTCATCTTTTGCACCTCCTATTTTACGTTTCAATGGATAAAGCCCAGCCAGGAGAGAACCCTGATGAGCAAACTTCTGTCGTCCTTTTCATCATAATAGTCGTCTATTCCGTCATTGTCCCTGTCAGTGTCTCTTGTTGTGTCGCTGTCCCTGAAATCCGGAACCCCGTCTTTATCCGCGTCTATCGCGTCAGCATCTTCCGCGAGAACCTCAACAGGCACTTCAAACGAAGATTCGTTTATGCTCATGTTTGAAGAGTTCGGCATTGTCAGGGTAAGATTGAATGAAACATTCGTGCCGGCATCCGCAGGGGAAGGGCTGCTTTCAGAGTCAAGAAGGAAAATCTCCACCTCAGTCATGATTTCCTCGAAGTCAGATGACATTTCAAGGTCTGAAATGTCTGCTACCGCATCAGGAGAGTTTTCCGCTATGACCTGCTCTTCCTGCAAAGCCGAGGTTGTTTCCGGAACAGCAGAGGGGGCATCGCTTTGCAAATCCGAATCAAAGTCGTTGCGAAGGTCCCATTCAAAACTATCATCATCTTCCTCGTGATGCCTGTCTCCATGCTCTTCATGGTCGTCCTCGTGCTTCTCGTGATGCCTGTCTTCATGTTCTTCATGATGGTCGTCGTCCTCTGCAAGCGCCGCCGGCACAACGGACGCCAAAAAGACGGCGACAACCAACAGGGCAAAAATCTTTTTTTTCAACATCTTCAACACCTCCAAAGGCAGAAACCGGAAAGGACCAGGATGTATATTAAAAATCTCTGCAGAGCATCAGAACCGTGTTATAGAGTGGCCCGCCAGAAGCCCCTGAGAAGCAGAAAACAACCTTCTGAAGGTTCAGAACCTTATTGTCCTGCAATGGGGGAAACCGGCTGAAAAACGCTAGATTTATATAATTCTGAACTTTGGCGGGGAAAAAATGAGAAATATTAAGCGGAAGAATAGCGCTCAACGCATTGCAAAACTGGTCTTTCTGGCATGGTTCATAACCTTTATCCTGGCAGTTCCTTCAGGAGCCGCCCGCCTTGAATTGCTGGAAATCAAGGACCGGATTCTGGATGACAGAACAATAATCGAAAGCATAAGCTTCAGCATGACAAACAACACTTTGAAATCTGTTTCAGTAGGGCTGCCGGCAGGGGCATTCAATATTTCGGTTAATGGAAAAAGTACAGAAGCCGTCAACGGAAGCGTGGCCGTCGTGACGAACTGCGAAACCTGCGCAATACACCTGTCATACGGTCTAAAGAATGCTGTCAAGAAGGAAAGCAGCGAGTCCTACGTGTTTTCAAGAACTCTTAATTTTCCCGGAAAGGTTGAACGCATGGAATACTCGGTATTCCTTCCTCCCGGCTACATCCTTGGAAACAAGGACATGACAAGCGACCCTTCCATAGTTCCTTCCGCGAGTGAAATAAAAACAGACGGGACTTCAATCATAGTTGTGTGGAAGGAGGCAAAACCTGTTCTGCCGCAGAGGTTTTACCTGAAATATCACGGCCATGAGAGCATGGAAAGCGCCAAAAGCGAGATTATTAATGAACTGTCAGAGTGGGCGGTTCTGCTTCTTATCAGCATCTTCGCATGTCTTGGATTTCTCGCAGGATTTCTCCTCGGAACTAAAAAGAAACGGATGCCTCTTGAAGAAGCATCCCTGCTTGAGAAGTATGTTCCCGCCTCTCTGCTCAGCCCTGACGAAAAAGAGATTATTCGCGTGATAAAGGAGAGCAAAAACACAATTACGCAGAAGGAGATAACCAGACAGCTTAACTGGTCGAAGTCGAAGGTTTCCGCTCTCATGACCAACCTTGAGCACAAAAAGATAGTGCAAAGGGAGAAGATAGGAAGAAATTACAAAGTGCAACTTGTAAAAGAAGTAAGATGAATTACGAGCCGCATAAAAGAATAGGGCTGCATGAGCTTATTGAAAAGTCAGAAGCGAAAAAAACTGAAGCAGAACTCGCAAAGCGGGATTCTTCAGAATTGGTGTCGCGCGCTTCGGAGCTGGAGGAACGCTACCGAAAGAGAACCGGCAGAGACCTCAGCGTTCTGGAATCGGCAAATGCCGTTGCGTTCACAAGATGGCCCCAGCATGCGCACTCGTACCTCGTTGTTCCGGAGAAAGAACTGCTTGAGACACTTTACAGTGTGGGGCTTTACGACAGGCCGAGGAAGGGTTACGCGAAGGAGAGAAAGCCCGAACCGGGCATAAACAATCCCTACATTGCCTGGCCTTCTGCGCTGTGCTTCCCCGCTGCCCTGTACGCAAGCATGAATTCTCCCGAAACGCTTGAGTTCAAAATCGTGAAAGAACTTGCAAAGATAGTTCCGGGAGCGCGCTTTGATGTTGAAAGGGACAGATTCACGCAGGAGATTTCCAACTCAACAGGGCTTGAGCCGGGCTGGTTTGCAAGGGCCATGCTTTTCTCGCTTCCCGGAGAACTCTACCAGAACTCTCTGGGGGTTGCCTACATGCCTGAACTCAGAGCGCATGTTATATCTCTGGGGCTTTTTGAGAATCTGATCAGGGAGAATGCTGTCAGGTCTGACAGGCCGGAAAAAGCGCTGGAATTCCTGTACGGCATGAAACTTTCAGAGTATTTTCGCATGGCGTCTGAAAACCTTGACAGGATAGAGGATCTTGTGAACCAAAGCAGGGGCATCAAAGAACAGTTCGAACACTTTGAGAGGGAGAGGCAGACCCTCCTCGGAGAGAAGGTTACCCGCGTCTTTTCCGAAATAGTGTCTTCACTTGAGAGAAACCCGCATTTAAGAAGAAGCCCCTTCGCTTTTGTTTATGACAAGCTCTCCTCCACGGCAAACGGGTACGAAAACCTGCGCTTCGGAGTGTTTCCGGAAAAGAAGGTTCTTACCGTTGGCTTTCAGAAACAGCGTCCTTACGGCAATCGCCAGAGTGCTTAGCAACATTTAATTCTGCTTCGACAAAAAGAGTCTGAATAAAGAAGAATCTTGCTGCTTTATCAGGAAACCCAAAAAGTTAAAAAAGGAGTGAGAGAAGAATCATTACTAACTGACGGGCAGGCAGAATATTAAGACAGGATACCTTAAGATGCTAAAAGACAAAGAGTCGGACGGCGAACGGGCGGTTAGAGCAGCGCTTGAGTCACTGGGAATTGAGTATGAACAGGAGAAGGAGATTCACAATCTGAAAGGCGACAGCAAAAAATTCAGGAGGGCTGACTTTTTTCTTCCAGAGTACAATGTTTATATTGAGTACCTCGGCGGCTGGGACAAAAAAGACCCTTTGGAAAGAAGGGATGAAAGAAGAAGGTATTACAAGAAAAAACAGGTCTACGCAAGCAATGGAATCAGATGTATTTACATATACCCGAACCAGCTGAACTATGTGTCAAGAGTTATTCAGAGGAAGCTCAAGAAGTTTGAAGATGAAGCGGAAGAGGAACATCCTGAAAAGAACAAAAGGACACTTCTGATAACCGCAATCGTGGTTCTAATCCTAATAATCCCCGCTGAAGGTCTGGAGAAAATAATTTTGGCAGGGGTTATTTTGGCGTTGATTTACAAGCTGTATAAGGAATGACGCAAGATTAAAAACCATTCAAAACCTGTGCCTTTTCTCCTGGAAACGAGTCACTTTTCCGTCATCGCTTATCTTGATTCCTTCCTGCTCAAGCATTTCTTTTTTTGTTTTCTCGCCCGAGTACATTCCAAGTGTTCCGTCGCTTTTTACCACTCGATGACACGGTATTTCAGGAGGACAAGGATTTTTTCTCAGCACCGTTCCTACAGCTCTCACAGCATTGGTTCCTATTGCTTCTGCAATGTCGCTGTACGTTGAAACTTTTCCTTTCGGGATTTCGGCTGTTTTCAGAAGAACTTTTGTCTGGAATTCCGTCATGAGGCTCAGCAGTGAAACTATTCTGGAGAAATTCTTTTCTGTCGGGTTTTTCTTGTACTCTGCCGAACTCTCGCGCGCTTTTTTTATGTTTATGAATATGCCTTTGCTTCTCAGAAGGGCTGTCATCTTTTTGGTGGTGAGGAACTGCACGAACTGCGTTACATTGTGCGGCTTTTTTGTTTTGTGCGCTCTTTCAAAGTCAATCATTACCGGTCCTTTTTTTGTTACGAGAATGTGTTTTACAGGCCTTGTCATTTCCTCTTTTGATATGCCCAGTTTGTCCATTGTTCTGCACTGAAAGAGCGCCTCTTTGATGACGCGGAGCGCTTCTTTTGGTTTTGCCATTTCAATGAATTCTATTATCGGCTTGCCTTCAACAAATTCATAGACGACTTCGTCTTTTGTCCTGCTTACGAGCTTTGGCCCTATTCCGTGCCTGTTGAGCAGCTCTATCATCGCGCCTTCGTTTTCCATTCTTCCCTCTGCTTCGCTTCTCGGGTTTTTCCTCTTTATGGCAACCTTCTTTCCGTTGAGGGTTTTTGTGTATATGAGCCCCCTTTTCCCCTTTGCGAACAACTCTTCAGGCATCTTGCATCAGTTCCAGTTTGTAAACATAGAGCGTTTCAAAGTCGAGCTTTCTGTGGTTTATTGCTCTTATTGAATAACCGTTCTCAAGCGCGAATCTCTCAAGGAACGCGAGGTCCGTGTGGTCGCTTGCAACGATTAGTATTGCGCCGCCTTCTGAAAGGAAGTCCTTTGCCTCAGTAATGAATCTTGTTATGACATCAAGCCCTGTGGGGCCGCCGTCAACGGCTATGTCTGCGGCATACTTTGCTATTTCCTCGTCTGTCGGAAGGTACGGAGGGTTGAAGATGATGGTGTC
>RFJB01000132.1 GCA_003695045.1 Candidatus Woesearchaeota archaeon
GCTCTTTGCTTCCGCGCTTCTCGGAGAATACACTGACGCTGCTGTAATCATGGCAATCCTCATACTCAATGCCATTCTCGGATTTGTTCAGGAGTTCAGGGCTGAAAAGGCAATTCAGGACTTGAAGAAGATGGCGGCTCCCAAAGCAAAGGTTTTGAGGGGAGGAAAGCTGAAGCTTGTCGACTCCTCCCTCTTAGTCCCGGGAGATGTAATTCTTCTTGAAGAGGGCGACAAGGTGCCTGCGGATGCGCGTATAATTGAGTCGACTGCGCTTCAGGTTCAGGAATCCGCGCTTACAGGCGAGTCAATGCCTGTCTCCAAAAGTCCTTCTCCTGCTTCGCAGGGGAAAACCTCCATTCAGGACTGGTCCTGCATGGTGTTCTCTTCAACAATCGTTACGAGGGGAAAGGCAAAAGCGGTTGTCACGGCAACAGGCATGCGAACCCAGATTGGGAAGATTGCCGGCATGATATCTTCTGCGCCGGAAAAAACAACTCCGCTTCAGAGAAAACTGGACAAACTCGGAAGGAAGCTTGCTGTCCTGACAGCAGTCCTGTGCATCATCATACTCGGGGCGGATTTTATTGCTGGCGACTCCCTGATTGAGAGCTTTCTCATTGCCGTAAGTTTGGCTGTCGCGGCAATTCCGGAGGGGCTTCCCGCGGTGGTAACCATCTCTCTTGCCCTTGGAGTGAAGCGCATGATAAAAAAGCATGTTCTTGTCCGCCGGCTCTCGAGCGTTGAAACTCTCGGCTCGACGACTGTTATCTGCACTGACAAAACAGGCACGCTGACAAAGAATGAGATGACTGTCGTCAAAATATTCCTTCCTCACGAGGAGATTGATGTTTCCGGCATTGGATACTCTTTTGACGGAGATTTCTCGTCAAAGCCGAAAGCGCTTCCTGTTCTTCTCCTCTGCGGCGCGCTTTGCAACAACGCGTCAATAAACGCTTCAGGAAAGCATACTGGAGACCCCACTGAGATTGCGTTTCTTGTTTCCGCAAGAAAATACGGGCTTGTTCCTGAGGAACTCGCTCTTTCCTTGCCGCGGGTGGCAGAGATTCCTTTTGATTCTTACAGGAAGATGATGACAACGATACACAAAATAAACCCCCTGCCTCATGAAATAAAATCCTCCCTCCCTCTCTCATCTGGAAAATCATTCCTTGTTCTCTCAAAGGGTGCTCCCGACATTCTTCTTCAAAAGTGCTCGCGGATTCTCGAGAACGGGAAGGTCAGAAGAATAACTTCCGACGACAAGCGCAGGATTCTTTCCTACAACAAAAAGTTCGCATCTTCTGCATTGCGCGTTCTGGGATTTGCCTTCAAATACCTGGACGCTTCCTCTGCCAAGAGGATCTCCGCCGAGGACACTCGGCAGAGAATGGAAGAAGACCTTGTGTTCATAGGCCTGCAGGCCATGATTGACCCGCCAAGGGAGGAAGTGAAACGCTCTATAGAAGAATGCACTTCTGCCGGTATGCGCGTTGTCATGATTACTGGAGACCAGGAGCTTACCGCTTCGGCAATAGCATCTCAACTTGGAATTCACGGCTCTTCAATCTCCGGCGAAGAACTCGACAAGATATCCGACTTGAGCAGGGCTGCGTCAAAGATAAGCGTTTATGCGAGAGTTTCTCCGGAGCACAAACTCAAGATTGTGAAGGCATTGAAAGACAACGGGGAGGTCGTTGCGATGACCGGAGACGGCGTAAATGACGCGCCTGCACTGAAAGAGGCGGACATCGGTGTTGCCATGGGTAAAACAGGGACTGATGTCGCGAAGGACGCTTCCGACATGATTCTCCTTGATGATTCTTTCTCCAGCATTGTTTCTGCAGTTAAGGAAGGAAGGGGTATTTTTGACAACATACGCAAGTTCATAAATTACCTGCTTTCGTCAAATCTTGGCGAGGTTGCCGTGATATTCCTTGCTGTCCTGATGGGTTTTCCTTCCCCCCTTACAGCGGTTCAGATTTTGTGGCTCAATCTTGTTACAGACGGGTTTCCCGCGCTTGCATTGGGCGTGGACCCTTATGATCCAAACCTCATGAAGCGCTCTCCCAGGAAGAGAAACGAGCCCGTCATAGACAAAAACATGACCGCCCTGATTTCATTTGCTGCTTTCCTCATCACTTTCGGAACTCTTGGTTTGTTTGTGTATTACAATTCCGCAGGACATTCGCTCGAGGTTGCAAGAACTGTCGCTTTCACAACTCTTGTTGTTCTTGAGCTTGTCCGGGTCCAGATAATCAGGTCAGAGCATGACTTGCCTCTGTTCTCAAACAGGTATCTCGTCCTTGCTCTCCTGTTCTCTTTCGGCCTGCAACTGGCAGTAATTTACACTCCTCTTGCTTCCCTCTTTGGAACAGTTCCCCTTGGCGTGTATCACTGGTTTGCGATTGCCCTTGTTGCTGCGGCCTCTTACATCCTGAGCAGAATTTTCTCCTTTATCAGGTCCGCTCTTGCGGGAAAAGAGCTTGTCCGGTAATCTTTCTTCTTTCTCTTTCCGACACTTATAAAAACGGCTTCCTTTTACACC
>RFJB01000014.1 GCA_003695045.1 Candidatus Woesearchaeota archaeon
GTATTTCTCTTTGAATCTGTACGAGGTAAAAATATGGGCAGCGCTGCTCTCAAGGGGCGTTTCCACAGCAGGCGAGCTTTCTGACATTGCAAACGTTCCCAGGTCAAGAAGCTATGATGTTCTTGAGTCGCTTGAAAAGAAGGGCTTTGTTGTTATGAAGCTCGGCAAGCCGATAAAGTACATCGCCGTTCCTCCTGAAGAAGTTGTCGAGAGAGTAAAAAAGAACATGAGGCAGGAGGCAGAAGAAAAAGTCAAGCGCCTCGAACAGCTCAAGGACACTGAAATACTCAGTGAACTCAATTCTCTCCACAGCCAGGGCGTGGAGCTCGTTGAGCCGACAGACCTTTCCGGCTCTCTGAGAGGAAGGCACAACCTGTACAACCACATTGAACTTACAATCAGAAATGCTGAAGAGTCAGTCACCATAGTCACAACCTCGCAGGGCCTTCTCAGAAAGGTCGAGGGGCTGAAGCCGACATTTGAAACCCTCAAAAAGAGAGGCGTCAAGATAAGGATCGCAGCACCCATAACAAAGGAGTGCGCCAACGCCGTAAAAGACATCTCCGAGGTTGCGGAGGTAAGGCACACCGACCTCAAGGCGCGCTTTATCATAGTGGACAAGAAGGAAATGATATTCATGGTCCTTAACGACATGGACGTGCATCCGACCTATGATGTGGGAATCTGGGTCAACACGCCATTCTTTGCCAATGCCCTTGAAGAGCTCTTCGAACTTGCATGGAAGAGCATGAAGCCGGCAAAGGAACTCGTTAAGTAAAATATCGTTAAGTAAAATATGGCAGGACTCTTTTTTTCTATTTTTTCCCTTCTCAATTCTTTTTCCGTTGCTCTTTTCTCAGTAAAACTTTTAAAGCAGGCGCCTTCTTTAGCACTCTGAAATGCATTCAAGAAACTCTACAGAATCAGTGCAGGACAACCCGCTAAAAGAGTCAGAAATAGCCGATTCACTCAGTCCGCTGGAAAGAAAAGTCCTCCCGCTTCTTACGAAATACACCCTGCTCTCAGAACTTGTTCAGCATTCAGGACTTCAACAGGTTGAAGTCATGAGGGCATTGCAGTGGCTTTCAAACAAAAAACTCATCACACTCTCCACAGAAGAAAAAGAAATCGTGGAGCTTGCGGAAAACGGAAAGGCATATCTTGAAAAAGGGCTTCCCGAGAAGAGATTTCTCAGGGCGTTATCTGAAGCGGAAAAAGGCCTCCCGTTCAAAGAGATTGCCTCCAAGTCAGGTCTTGAAAAACAGGAGTTGAACGCCTCGCTGGGACTTCTTAAAAGCAGGGGCGCAATAGAAATTGACAGGGGAATCGTTTCCATCACAGAACAGGGAAAGGCGCTGCTCTCAAAACAAACCCTCGAGGAAAAATTTCTCCAGGCGATAGCTTCAGAACCAAAAGAAACAGCAGCCCTTTCAGACGAGGAAAAGTACGCACTTGACACTCTCAAAAAAAGGCAGGGCATAATCAGAATCGTTCTCAGAAAGGAAAAAATCGCAACCCTGACAGAAACAGGAAGAAAGATTTCAAAAATGGATTTAGGCGCAAACACAATAGAAAAACTCACTCCTGAAATAATAAAGAAAGGGCTGTGGAAAAACAAAACATTCAGACGCTTTGATGTTCAGGTCAACGTTCCAAAAATAAACTTTGGCAGAAGACACTTCATAAACGAAGCAGTAGATTACGTCAGGAGAATATGGATAGAAATGGGATTCCAGGAAATGACAGGAAGCCTTGTGCAGACATCATTCTGGAATTTTGATGCCCTCTTCACAGCCCAAGACCACCCTGTAAGGGAAATGCAGGACACATTCTTCATAGAAAACCCTGACAAGGGGAAACTGCCCGACAAGAAAATAGTCGCGGCTGTAAAGAAAGCCCATGAGCATGGAGTTTCCGGAAGCAGGGGATGGAAATACAAGTGGAGCCAGGAAGAAGCGAAACGCAACGTTCTAAGAACGCACACCACCGTTCTTTCCGCGAGAACACTTGCAGCCCTCTCGAAGGAAAAAATACCTGCCAAATTCTTCTCAGTCGGAAAGTGCTTCAGAAACGAGACACTTGATTACTCTCACCTGTTCGAATTCTACCAGGTGGAAGGAATCGTTGTAGACCCGAACGCAAATTTCAGGCATCTCCTGGGATACCTGACCGAGTTTTTCAAAAAAATGGGATACGAAAAAATCAGGATACGACCGGCATACTTCCCGTACACAGAACCGAGCGCAGAAGTCGATGTTTATGACAAAAAGCACGGCAGGTGGCTTGAACTTGCAGGCGCGGGCATATTCAGGCCCGAAGTCGTAGCCCCGCTCCTCGGAGAAGACATAACCGTGCTTGCATGGGGTCTCGGCTTTCCCAGAATAATCAAGGAATACTACAACTTTGACGACATCAGGGAACTTTACCGCAATGACCTGAAAACTCTCAGGGAGGTAAAACTCTGGACGAAACAAACAGAATAGATAACTCCTATTATACCATATCATACACAGATGATGCGACATGCCGACCGTAAAACTCAACAGAAAAGTCTTTGAAAAACTTGTGGGAAGGAAACTGCCGGAGCAGGAGTTGAAGCACAAAATAAGCATGCTCGGCACAGACCTTGAGTCGGTGGACAAAGATGAAATAAACGTAGAGGTCTTTCCGAACAGGCCCGACATGCTCAGCGAACAGGGTTTTGCAAGAGCATTCTCGGCATTCATAGGGGAGAAACCAGGCATAAGAAAATACGAAATAAAAAAATCAAACGCGCAGGTAATAATCGACAAGAGCGTTTCCGAAGTCAGGCCTTACACAGCATGCGCAATAGTCCGAAACCTGAAGATTGACGATGAAAAGATAAGGGAGATAATCCAGCTTCAGGAAAAACTCCACGTCACATACGGAAGAAACAGAAAAAAGGCGGCAATAGGAATATACCCGCTTGAAAAAATAAAACTGCCAATACACTACAAAGCACTGCCTCCAAATCAGATAAAATTCCGGCCGCTCGAAGCATCACGAGAGATGACCGCAGAAGAGATACTGAACGAGCACCCCACCGGAAAGGAATATGGGCATCTTCTCAAAGGAAAAAAGGCATACCCCGTGTTTCTTGACTCGTCAGGCAGCATACTATCCATGCCTCCGATAATAAACTCTGCACTCACAGGACGCGTAACAGAGGAAACAACAGACGTCTTTATAGAGTGCAGCGGCCACGACTTCGAGGTCCTTTCCACACTGCTGAACATGATAGTCACAGCGCTCGCGGACATGGGCGGCTCAATAGAAAGCATGGAACTGAAGTATCCCGACAAAAACATTGTCACGCCTGACCTTACGCCGAAAAAGATGCCCATTGACATCTCCTACGCAGAAAAAAAGCTGGGCCTGAAGCTTTCCGGGGAAGAAGTCAAGCGCCTGCTTGAAAGAATGGGCTACTTTGTTGACTCCTCATTCAACGTCCACATACCGGCATACAGGGCAGACATACTCCACCCCATAGACCTTGTTGAAGACATAGCAATAGCATACGGATTTGACAATTTCAGTCCCGAAATCCCGAGCATAGCATCAACAGCAAAACAGGACAGAGAATACGGACTGAATCACAAGGCGGCCTCCGTTCTAACAGGGCTTGGATTTCAGGAAACCTCATCATATCATCTGACCGGCAGCGAACAGCAGACGGAAAGGATTCTGATGCCCGATGAAGAAGTAATCATGCTGTCAAGCTCTGTCAATGAAGAATACAACTCTCTCAGAAAAAGATTGTTCCCTGTTCTTCTTGACGTGCTGTCAAGAAACAGGCACCACGAGTATCCGCACAGAATCTTCGAGATTGGCAGCGTTTTTTCAAAATCATCCAAAACAGAGACAGGAGTGAATGAAGAAACAAATCTTGCAGTTCTCAATGCCTCCCTCGAAACAAGCTTCACAGAGGCAAAACAGCAGCTTGACGCTCTGATGCGGGCGTTTGATGCCGAATACAAATTAGAACCAGCGAATTATCCGAGCTTCATACCCGGCAGGTGCGCGGAAATAGAAATAAACGGAAAAAAAGCAGGAATTATTGGGGAGATCCATCCTGCTGTTCTTCAGAACTTTGACCTTCCTGTTCCGGTGGCTGGCTTTGAGATTCGGCTTTCTCCTCTTTACCTGAATCTTTAGATGCCTCCGCTTTCACGGCCGGCTCCTTTTTGCCCTTCTTCTTTTCGTCTTTTCCAGAACCTTCCTGTCCTGCTTTTTTCCTCTTGCCGCGCTGCTTTCTGGGCCTTTCAGAAGAAGGTTTCGGCTTTGTGTTCCAGACAGGCAGGCCGAGCTTCTCAAACTCCTTGGCAACCTCCTCGTGCGAAGCACCCTTCTTAATCTTGATAACTTCGGCAGTGGGCTCCAGATGCCTGAAATTGCACTTTCTCCTTCTTGTGGAGCCGTCAATGAGAACAAAATTATCATCAAGAATGTCAACAACAACACACTTCCTGCCGGCATCTCTGCCAGCAATCTTAACGCAAATCCTTCCTACTTCAATCATTTTAATCCCTCCAATCTCCTGGTTTTCAGCTCGGGAATGCCGTCGCCGGCAGCCGTCAAAGCGTACAACAGGAAGATTACTCTCTGGCCTTCTTGACCATAAGCTTTCTCATGCAGGACGAGCAAAGGTAGCCCCCGAAAGGCCTCTCCGGCCTCTTGGCTGTCTTCGGCAGGTTTCTCATCTTGCTCGGAAGCTCTCTTGGAACGCCCTTGAGCGGCTTTCCGCACTCAGCGCACTTTGCAGCTTCTGGCTTTCGAGCAACCCTTCTGACCGAAACCCTGCCGCCGGGAGTTTTCCTTGCGACAATCCTTTTTGAGCGTGATTTTTCAGATGTCATTTTAAATCAGCACAACTGGGGAGAGGCACTTTATTTAAAAATCTTGCGGATTTGAAGCGCGCATTTCTTTAAGCAAAACAGAACTCAGCAGAAATCATGGAACAGGGTTTCAATCTCCTCCTTTGTCACGAAGTGCTTCCTCATCTCTTCCTCATTATTCATCAAGTCCTTCAGAATCCTTTCAAGCTCCTCAAGGTTTTCCAACACATTCTTCAAATAATCCTTAATCTTATCCAGAAAGTTGAGAAAATCCTTGTGGCTGCTTGTCGTGAGCAGACCGTTGACGGCAGGACGCAAACGGTTGAGGTTTGCCCGGATAACACCCATTACGCCGTTCACAGCGTGGTTTTTAAGCTTTGTCAGGGCATCATAATTCTTTTTTGACAAGGCGTTGAAGTCATTCACGCATGCCACGGTAAGGTTCTGGAGTTCAGTGACCTTTTTCTCAACCTGCAGAGACACCCTCTCCAGATTCTTTTCCTCCACGTTAAGCTCTTTTAAGGGCGTCTTGGGAAGTTCTTCTTCTATGCTGTAAAGATTGCCAACCTTTTTTTTCAGGCCGTCAGCTTTCTCAATAGTGAAACTGACGGTGTTCCAGAAGGCAGAATGATTGTTCAAAAAAGAGTCCTTAAACCATTCTTTAAAGCCCATGGCACCAACTTTAGAAAAAGCGTATTTAAACTTTGTGTTTTCAGTGGAGCCGGAACAGTTTCCTCAAAAGCATGCTGAAAACAATAGAGAATATGATGTATGTTCCAAGCCATCCGACGCGCCAGCCGAACAGGTTAAGGGGCTTGAGCTTCTCGTTGCCGATGACGATGCTCTTGACATTGGGGTCTTTTATCTTCTTGATGACCGGAGCGTACTCCCTCCCCTCCGTGACCTTGATTTCCTTGTCAAAGTATCTCTCGTCATACTTGAACTGCAAGAGGGCGTCAACTTCTGAATCAGAAACAAGAACCCACTCTGCCTTGGAATCATTAATTTCTGCGGGGTTCTCGCTCAGAATTCTGATGCCCTCAGGGGGAATGAGCTCAATGGAGCCCGTGCTGCCCTTCTCAAAGTTCACTGTGACCGTGAATTCCTCTCCCGGATGAATCGGGAGGTAAGCCATGTTGGAGTTAAGCCAGCCGAAAATGAGAATTATGGGGATGAAAGTAATCAGCGTGGACCTCATGCTGTGCTTCATATACTTCATGTTAAGCTCCATCGTCTTCTTCTGAAGCTTCATCAGTTTCGCAGTGTCCTTCTCGCCCTTCATCTCCTTCTGGAATTTCTTCATCTGCTCCTTAAGGCGCTTCATCTCCTCCTGATTGGTGGCGTACTTTGTAACCACAGTAATCAGAAGAGAAACAAGAAAAGCAATGAGAACTATGGCTAAAAGAGGATTCATTGAAAGAAAAGGCGCCATAATCGGGTCAAGGAAACTCATTTCAAAACACCATTCACTCTATGAACTTTCTCAGCGCGGGATTCATGTCCATCATGTGCTGCTGTGCAATCTCTTCATAGAGCTTGTAAACAATCATGACTGAAAGCAAAATTCCAGTACCATAACTCAGCGCTCCCGCCAGATCCGCAGCTGCCGCCATAAATCCAACAGCAATAGCGCCCATCACGGTAAGCGGGCCAATGTACCTGTCCAGAAGCCGTTCCAGAACCCTCTCATCCTTCCTGAATCCCGGAATCTGGAGTCCCGAGGCCATAATGTTCTTCGCCTGGCTTCTCGCGTCCATGCCTGCTGTCTGAACCCAGAACCATGAAAAAAGAACCGAGCCGCCAATCATGAAAAGCATATAGGTAAGGCCGTGCGCAAGGTCCATAAATGTAAAATTCCCCCTGATTATGTTTCCTATGATGTTGGGCGCATGCAACCATGAAACAATGCCGCTGACAGGAGTGTTCCCGACAAACCTTCCAAGAATCGGGTTTCCCCAGTTCTGAAGCAACCTTGCCCAGAGCTGCACGTTGGCAATCAACGCGGCAACAAGAATAACAGGAATGTTGCTGGTATAAATAAATGCAAGAGGCCACCTTATTCCATGCCCTCTGACCTGGCCAAAGGAAAGAGGAATCTCAACCTTCATCGCCTGCGAGTAGACCGCAATAAC
>RFJB01000133.1 GCA_003695045.1 Candidatus Woesearchaeota archaeon
GCTACAAGAGCGTAATACGGGTTGTATGCGCTTTCCTGTTTTATGGTGTCTTCCTGGTCTGTAGGTCTGACATATATGCCGAAGTGGAGATGGGGCTCTGTCTTCCCCTCTATGCCGCAGTCAATTCCTGTGCATCCCGGCTTGCATCCGAGGGTGTCGCCCACTGTTCCTATCTGCTGGCCCGCCTTAACAGTCATTCCTTCTCCTATTCCCGGTTGGTAACTGTCCAGGTGCGCATAGTAAAAGTAGTTGCCTTCCTCATCTACAATCCCTATCCTGTTTCCCCCGTAGCTGTTGCAGCCCATTCGCAGTATTTTCCCTCCTTTTGCAGCCAGAACGGGGGTTCCCTTTTCAGCGAAGATATCCGTTCCAAGATGGTACCTCTTTCCCTCTTCTCTCGGCATGTGCCAGTCGTTGGAAAACTTGTCCTTTGTTGCTCCCTGCACTGGAAACGCGTCCAGCTTCTTGGGATAGTAAAGCTCTCCAAACCTCCAGGGAAGCGTTGCCTTTGCTACCACTTCGGTGCCGTCTTCTTCATTCACTGTTGTTTTGAAAACCCCCTTTATCAGCTCCCTTTCTTCAGGGTATGCTGCGATGTATCTGTCTATCTCTTTCTCAAACTCCGTTCCCAGAACATCTTTTTCTTCATCAGGAAAGCATTTATCCGTTCTGTTGCTCCACAGCTGGAAGAAGCCATACGTTCCGCACTCTGAATACGCGCCGCTTTCGTATCCTCCATTTTTTGCTGCATTGATTATTGCCTTTCGCAGCGCATGCTTTGCTGCCAGATCCGTGTATGTCTGAGCCCGGTATGCGTCCTGCACCTTGCTTAGCATGTAAATCTGCGTTCTTCCGAGAGGATTGTTTCTGACCTCTTCTGTGGTCTGGTATGCGTTTAGAAGCACCGCTAAGAGAACTATGGCTGTCATAACCATTATTGCTGTTGGAGCAATCCAGCCCTTTCTGTCTCTAATCATCTTTTCATCAAGGTCTCCAGTAATACTTCAGCACAATGTTCCGGCCTTTCATATCCGGAATATAATACTCTTTGTAAAGTCCTCTGAGGAGTTTGATTTCTTCGTATGTTTTCTTTTCCGGAACTCTGCCTGCAAAGAACTGGGCGAGATATGCCGCAGCATTCTGGGCGGTAAGATATACCGAACCCTTGCTGTAGATTGTTGTTCCATCCTCTTTTTCTATGCTCATTTCCCACTTCCTGTTTTCATCAGTCAGGAGGGTTCCTATCTTCAGCAGTCCGGAACCCTCGATTTCCTCTTTCAGCACGTCTCTCCATTCTTTGTTTTCAGATGCAAGCGCTATGAGTTCCCCGTATGTAACGATTCTGACCGCGTTGTCTTTCTTTACTTCTATCGGTCTCTCAAGAAAATTGTTTATTGCTATATCAACAGCTGTCGCAGAACCAGAAATCTCTACTTCAACCCCCTGGTTTCCGAGCAGCGCCTTGAAAAGCACCCAGAAAATTATTCCCAAAAGCACTATGCCAACTACAGAAAAGAAGGTAATCAAAGGTGACATTAATGCCCCTCTTTTGTTTTCAGCTGTTGCTTTTGACAACTTCAATGGATAGTGTGCCATCGTATATTCTTCCGTCTGGGTAAAGCGTGCTTACCAAAAAGCTAATCTCTTTTTTTCTTGCTCCTCCAGGTCCTTTATATCCGCGATTCGCAAGAACGGACCACTTCTGATAGTAATTCTTGTTGTATATTATCTCCAGCGGTGTTATGGATATGATGTTTCCGGAGTAATCAGAGAGTTGTATTTTGGCTCCAAGCACTCTGTTGCTGTCTGTCGTGTTAAAAAGTTCTGCGAGCTTCTTGGGGAATTCCTTGTCCTGAACTCTTTCCATGTCTATCAGTCCGGGATACACTCTTCCGATGTCTTCGTCATAATAAGACAAGCCCCCCTTTGCGTACAACAGTTCTGTTGCGAATGCTGTTGCTTCGGCATCAAACGAGTCCACAGCAAAATGGAGTGAAGAACCCGTCAGAGTGACTATGGTCACTATTGACAAAGTAATTATTATCACCAGAGGAAGTATCTCCGTAAGATTGAGCACCCAGTGCTGCCCTTTCTTATTCATCCTTTTCATTTTCGTAGTATTCTCTTATTGCGTCGCTTATCGCTTCTTTTATTCTTATTGTGTTTGACGAATCGAGAACCTTGTTTGTGTTTGACCTTACATTGCCTATTCTCACGAGAACGCTCGCTTCTGCATGGCTTTCTTTGACTATTCTCTCGTCCGAAGGCACTATTGCCTTGCCTGTGACATCAGCCACTTTGCTTGAAATCTTCTCGCTTATCAGGCATGCCAGATACCTGCTCAGCTCGGACCCTCCCTTGAATTCCGCGATTACCTCTCCTTTCTGCTCGTCATCGTCCTCCCCTAAAAGAACTGTTATGAACGCCCCGTGCCTTTTTGTGCTTTCTATTATCTCGTTCTGCGGCGGCAGCTTTTCCCCTCTCTCTCTGGTTGTCTTCACATCTCCGATGCCGTATCCGATGCTGCTCACCGGAATATAATCAAATGTTTTCTCCGCCTCTATAAGCTCTGCCCCATGGCTGTCCTTGAACTCTTTGTTTTCCCTTCCAGGGTATTCGCCTTCATAAGACGGGTTGAACAAAACGCTTTTCCGCTCGGGCGCTTTGTGGGGTCTTGCGCACGGCTCGATTTCTTCCGGAGGGGTGCTTCCCACCACCACACGGTCGCCTTTTTTCACCCAGATTATGCTGTCGTCCTTCTTGATTTCCATCTTGATTGGGATGTCGGAATTTCTGAGATAATCTGCGTATGTCTTGTAATTGTTGCCTTCCTTCCTCAAACTCACCCAGCTTCCGTCAGAGGATATAATGTAATCTTCAATGGAAAACTTTTCCTTTGATATGGGAAAAGAGTAGTATGCCTCTGCGTCGCCGTCTATGTGGCTGAGGACGCCATTAATTCCTGCGATATCCTTGACAGTGTATCTCCTGAATACATCTTCTCCTTTCGCAACGCTTACAGCCCACCCATATACTGCTCCAAATACGAGAAACACAAACAGCACAGTGGCAACGCGCCACCACACCTCATTGAGTTCAGAAGATGCTTTTTTGTTCATTCTAATCTTCAACATACATCTTTCTTTCATTCCCGTATTCGTCAAGGACATCGACTACTTTATAGCATGCGCCGTTGTTCCAGCCGCATTTGTAGAATGACCCTGCGTGGCACTCGTCCTTTTCGCATTCTTCAGGCGTGCTGTAATCAGAACATGCCTTGATCTGTTTTTCGTAGCACTCGCAGGGGATGTTCGACACGAAATGATGCCCTTTCATGTCCTGCGTTGGGATGGGGCAGCAGAACTGTTTAGGCCCTCTTAATTCCGCTCCGCAAGCGCAGTAACTGCACCCGTTCACTTCGTTCCCGTCTTTGTCGATGCATTTTGTCTCTTCCGGATTGTCGCTTTCGCTTGTTTTGCACTTGAATTTTTGAATGCGCGGGAGGAGAGCTTCCTTTCTTTTCTCTGCCAGCGTGTTATGATATGATAAAAACACAACAGCACTAGAACTTCCGACCTGCTCTCCTTTGCTGTCTTTCCAGTTCCACACATCAATGTACGCTTTGCCGTACTTCCCTGCGTTCCACATGTTTCCGTATGAACCGCTAACTACAAGCTCTGTGTATCGTCCCTCGTTGTCCTGATATGCTGAGGGTCTTGACAGGAGTGCTCCGGTTCCCGAAGCTTCGTCTATGGGGTATCCCGGATTTTTCTCCTTCCACCCCAAACTTACCGGTTCATGATTATCTGAAAGGGAAGGTCCTTTGTCAACTGATACAAATTTTACTTTTTCAGGGTAAATGTAGCATCCCGTGGCAAGGTCGTTTGTCGAATACTCTCTTTCATCTGTTTGGAATGAGCTTCCCGGAGTGCCGGTGGGTATGTCTTTGAAAAGGCATAAGCAAGCGTTGTTCATGCATATGTCCGGTTTCTGGAAAATAAGATTTGCGTCTCTCTTCTGCGGGTCTGTGCTTCCTTTTACAACTGTCATCTCAGCGGGTCCGGTGTCAAAACCTACGATTACATAACCGTCCGGAAGGACGAGAGGGTTATCCTCATTCATACTAAACATGGCATCTCCTTTCAGCATCTTCGCGATTTCTTCTCCGATAATCTGAAAGGTTGTTACTGCACTGACCTCATCCGAATCATTTGTGCTTCCGGTTATGAGAACCCAGATGAATCCTATTGTAATGAGCAGAAGTATGCCTCCCAACGGCAGCATTATCGTTGTCATCGAGGGCGCTGATGTTGTCTCCTCTCCCTTTTTGTTCTTTAATATTCTGCTCATTTCCAACTCCTAACTGTCGCAC
>RFJB01000134.1 GCA_003695045.1 Candidatus Woesearchaeota archaeon
AGGATGCTCTTCCATGCGGAACTCATGAAGAATGCTATCAGAAGGGAGAACACAATCCAGACGCTTCTTGCGATTTTTCCCGAATTCCTTGTTCCGCTGTGCTTGAGCGCATACCTGGCGTTTGCCCAGCAGAACAGGGCTGTCAGGATGAAGGCAGTGCTGAACAGAATTATTTTTGTCGCGAGTGTTATCTCGAATATGCTTTCATAGCCAACACTCCTGAACCACATCCAGTCCGTTGCCAGCATAACAAGTTTTTTTCCAAAAAAAATCAGGAGAATGATTATTCCGATAAGAAACCTGAATCCCTTCCCTTCAAGAATGCCTGCCATTTGTTCGTTCTCCATAAGACATCTTCCCCTGTTTAAGCCTCCTTATATGCGGCTAGCCCTTGTACTCAACATGTATTGAGTCCGTGTCAAAAGCCCTGTCGTATCGCGGGTCATACCCCCTTATTAATTCCCCGTCAATATACCTTACCCAGTTTTTTCTTCTTTTTATATACTCTTCCTTTTCCTTCTCTTTCTCTTCAATAACCGGCACCAATTCCCTGTTTCTCTCAATCTTTTTCTTCTGCATTTCCCTCATCTTTGCGTAAACGCTCTCTTCCTCAAACACCGCTTTTGCCTCCGGCTTTTTTTCCATGACCACCGTGACATATTCAACAGGCGCTTTTTCGTGCGACTTCGGACTGTTCAGCGCATCTCCGATTAAATCCCCTGCCAGAATTGAAACTCCGACAATGAGCGTTGCAAAAAGAACTATGAATGCAATGACGCTCAGGTTTCCGGCTTTCATGCAGGAAGGAACGCAAGAATTCTTTATAAATGTTTTGTCATTGTGGAGTGGTGTTTAGGTTCACTTCCCGAAGCGCCTCTTGCGCCTGCCGTAGTCCATTACGGCTTTCTTCAAATGCTCTGCCGTAAAGTCCGGAAAGAAAACCTCTGTGAAGTAGAGCTCTGCATAGGTGCCCTGCCAGGGCATAAAGCCGGAAGTCCTCTTCTCGCCGCCCGTTCTTATTATCAGGTCAGGGTCGGGAATTCCGTGATACGCCGTGTCAAGATACCTTTCAAGCGTCTCCTCGGTCAGGTGCTGAACCCCGTCTTCCAGCGCCCTGTTTGCCGCTCTCACAATCTCGTCCCTCCCGCCGTAGTCAAGGGCAAGAACAATCGTGAGTTTTGCGTCATCATAATCTCTGCTTTCAAGAGCTTCAATTCTTTTTACCACATCCTCAGGCAGACGGTCTTTCCGGCCGATATGAACGAAGCGGTACTCTTCAGGATCATTCAGCAGCCGGTCCAGGTCATACTTCACAATCTCCATCAACGACTCAATCTCCTCCGCGGGCCTCTGCCAGTTCTCAGTTGAGAAACCCCAGAACGAGAGGTATTCAACTCCCATCTCGGACGCTTCAATGCAGAGGTCCTTGACATGACTGTAGTCGCCTCCATGCTTGTGGCCCAGAATTTTCTCAAGTCCGTGCTTTTCAGCCCAGCGCCTGTTCCCGTCGGGAATTATTGCGATGTGCACAGGAACATTCTCATACATATCTTCGTTCTCTTGCATTTTCACATTTTCTCAAGCACATCAATCCCGAGGAGGTAAAGCCCGTTTTCCATGACCTGCCTTATGCTGTCAAGCAGAGCCAGGCGCGCTCTTCTAACCTCCTCTTCTGCCTTGAGAACGGGATGCTTGTGGTAGAATTCATTGAACATCTGAGCCAGCTCAACGAGATACTTTGCGATGAGCAAGGGCTTATAGTGCGACGCGGATTCCTCCACTGTTTCGGGGAAGCGGGCAAGGTGCAGTATCAGGCCCCTCTCCTCCGGCTCCGAAAGAACGGACAGGTCGGCAGGGGCTTTCTCTTCCCGGCTCTTTCTCAGTATGCTCTTTATGCGCGTGACAGTGTATTGAAGGTAGGGACCTGTTTCGCCTTCAAAATCCATTGCCTTCTCCCAGTCAAAAATGAGCGTCTTGGTGTTGTCCCTGTTCAGCATGGAGAACTTGAGGGCGGCAAACGCGATGCTCTTTGCGGTCTTCTTTACCTCGTCGTCAGACCAGTCCTCATGCCTCTTTCTCACTTCCCGCTCGGCAAATTCAAGAAGCTTCTCCTTCAGGTCGTCATACAGGACAAGGGTGCCTTCCCTTGAGCTCATCTTCCCCTCGGGAAGCATGACCAGTTCGTAAATCATGTGATACGACTTTCCGGCAAGGGGGTTTCCGTAAAGCTCAAACGTCTTGAAAATCTGCTTGAAATACAGCTCCTGCTCCTTGCCGACTACATGAACGGACATGTCAATATCGGGATACTCCTTCGCCTTGAGCTCTGCAAGCGCAAGGTCTTTTGTATGATACAGGGGCATTCCGTCGCTTCTCAAGAGAACATAAACGCCAAGCCCGTGCTCTTCAAGGTCAACAATAAGGGCGCCGTCGCTTTCCTTGGCAATGCCCATTCTGAGCAGCTTTCTGGCTATCTCCCTTGCCGACTTCTCCACCTCCGACTCAAAATAGAACCTGTCATACCTGACGCCGAAGTCGCGGTATATCTCTTCAAAATCGTCAAGGCACCATTGCCTCGTTTTCTCCCACACCTTCCTGTATTCGGGGTCGTTGTCGTAAATCTTCCTCGTCACTTCCCTTATTTCCTCCTCCAGTTCGGGCTTTTCCTTCAGCAGTTTGTTTACTTCGGCATACACTTTTCCAAGCCAGACGCCCCTCTTTTCTTTCGGCTCTTCGCCCTTGTGAAGGTTGAGGACACCCCAAACTGCCTTTGCGACATGAGGCCCGATGTCGCCCTGGTAGTTCACCCTGACAACTTTGATGCCTGCTTTTTCAAGAATTCTGCACAAACTTTCTCCAAGCGATATGTTTCTTATGTGCCCTATATGTACTCCTTTGTGGGTGTTTGCGTGAAAATATTCGACCATGAACTTTTTTCCCTTTTTGGGAAGCTGTCCGTACTCCTCTTTCTTGCTCTTTATCTCCTTGAAAAGCTCCTCTGCTATCATTGCCTTGTTGAAGAAGAAATTGACATAAGGCCCGTTGGACTCCACGGCTTCAACTTCCTTCACGGAATCAAACAGCAGCGCAATCTCCTCTGCAATCTGATGAGGCGGCTTTCTCATCTCCCTTGCCAGAGTGAAGCAGGGAAATGCAATGTCGCCAAGCTTTCTATCGGGAGGCACTTCAAAAAGCGAGAGGGCTTTTTCTTCGGGAATGCCCGTTTCCTGCGAGAGGTGCCTGGCAACTGTCCGCTTGTACTTCCCAATTATGCTTCCGTGTTTCATGTTCTGTCCTGTAAAACCAGCTCTTTTATAATTCTATTGCCTTGCTGCGTTTGTAGTTTCTTCACTTCTTGGTAGCGAAAAACTTATATACTTCGTGATTGTTCCCCTCGTCATGAACGCGTTAATACTCCTGCACGCAAAGAACCTTGAAACCACAATAAAGGACATGCTCGAAGTTCTGGGCTACAAGGCACTGGAAACTCCCGAATATGCCAGGCCGGAAAACATAACAGTCCAGAGCGGGGGAAAGCGCTTCATTCCACAGGAGAACATAGACAAGCTTGTTGACTATTACCTCCAGACAAAGCCGGATGTCACGATAATGGATGTGAACTACGCGTTCCCCGGCTCAGACAGCCCGGAGCACCTTGAGCTGGCGCTCTCTCTTTACAGCCGCGCAAAGGAGAACGGAAAGAAGTTCTACGCGCTCACAGGAAATCCGAGCGCTTTCAGGACAGCGTCAGAAAAAGGCATTCCGCTCGCGCCGCTCAACAATCCTGTTCCGTATCTTATTTCCGAGCTTTCCAGATAATCCTTACCGCTTTATCTGTTCTTTTAGAAAACCCTCCCCTCTCTTCTTCCAGTAATGCTAAAAAGGCAGCTTTTCAAATCCAACTCCCAACTCCAGTTTTGCGCCGTCCTCATACTTTCTTTCTGCATAATCTCTATAGACCAGGCCAAAGGAAACGAAGAGGTCTTTCAGGAAATCCGGCATTTTCCTGCCGGCAAAGGGAGTAAACCTTATGTTGGAAATGACATAATCCGTGCTCAGCCGTCCTGTGTTAACATTGTTGTCGGGAGAGTATCCTATATTCATTCTTGCTCCAATGTCCCATGTGAGGCGGCCTCCCTTCAGGATTCCTTCATAAGCTTCTTCATCAGCTATTCTGGCGCTGAGACCAACTCCCCACCCCTGCCCTCTCTCTGCAGAGAGTTCCAGAAGAATTGCTTTGAGGACGTCTTTGTCCACCTCCCAGGGGTGTCCTTTCTCATCATTGGCTTTCCACAGGGGCAGTGATGAGAGGAAATATCTGAAACTAACAATCTTTTCAGGATTAATAACAACATTCATCTCCTGGTCAATATTGTGCATCGGACTGAAGTCCACATAATTTCCGTTCCTGTCCTTTTCAGGGTGCCATCCGAAGTGCTGCGCGAGATGCTGGTAGAGATCATCATAGAAAACAAATGCGGCTGCTTTCGCAAACGAGTAATACTCCTCAGGGAGTTTTTTGACCAGTCCCTTTTCAGCTGCCAGGTGGTGGCTTCCCAGAAGGAGATAAGGAACGGCAAGATGCAAATGGTGAGCAGCAGTAGAACCTACTATCTTGTCGTCTTTTTTTACTAATTCCACTCCCGCAAGGTAAAGCATAAGATTGGTCCCAAGCATCTCCTCAGTAAACAGGTTGTCAGTGTTCAGGGTGTATCTAAGCGCTTTACCCAAACTCTTGTAAGGGATCGGAATGCCTTCTCCTGCCTGAACTTCTCCGCCAGATTGTCCGAATTTGATATCAGGGATTTCTTTGTGTTCTGCGAATTCATCCTTGGTCTGCCTTTTTCCTGCCTTTTCCTTGTTTTCTCCGGATACGAGGTGCTCTTTTCTGAACACTTTGAAGGTCTGGGCACCTGCTTGCTCATCCTTTCTGGCTGTCCTTTCCTCCTCGGGCTTCTGCTTTTCGGCAGGGTGGTAATGCCTCCTGATGAACTCTGTAACATCAATTCTCTCTTCTGCCCGCGGTCTGTTTTTGAAGTCGCTGAAAACCCCATTGTCAGCCGCCAGTTCCAGACCGAACCGGTAGTATTCCTTTTGAGTGTATCTCTTGTCCGGCTCAAGGAGATGAAGAAGGTATTTCGCCACGAAAGAATACCCAGACATATCGCCAACTATGCCTATGTCCTCGCTTGTGAGATAAAGATTATTGCCGTCGCTTCTTATGCCGTTTTTCCCGAGCATTTCCAGAAGATTTTTATCAAAGGCGCTTTTTGTTTTTTCCGCCGTTATTCTCTTTTCATTGCCCGCACCTGATGCATAGACATGCTGGTTCGCGAGGTAAGGTGTCTGCGTTCCCAGTATGCCTGCTATGAGGAGGGCCTCAACGGCTTTTTCTCCTGCGCCCTTTGACTTTTCAAGAACATTCCTGAATCCTTTTTTGACTTGGGAATATTTTTCTGCAAGGGCTTTGCTTTTCCTTGCAACTGCTTCTTTTGCTTTTCTCAGGAGGCCGGTTTTCTCATCAGGTTCTTCTCTGCTTTCAAATGACCTTATCATTTCCTCAAGTCCCTGACTGGTTGAGGCGATATTCTGCATGAGCATGCCGTAGTTTCTGCCCTCCCTTCCGGCTCCCTGCAATAATTCATGCCGGTATGGTTCCAAATCTGGCTTTTCATGGAGAAGCTCGTGTATCAGAAGTGCGTTTTCTATTTTCGCGTCCCACTCTGAAACGATTCTGTTGTATCTTTCGGTCCGGTGCGGTTCTCTCTTAAGGTTGTACTCCCTGAAGCGTTCCACCAGCTGCTTTGTTTTGCTCAGCTCTTCCCTGGAAAGATGGTTTTTTGTCAGGTATTCGTACAGCTCTGCCTGTCTGTCGGCGTAGAAATGACTGTTGCGTCCTGAAAGAATGTCTGCAAACACCTTTGTGTTGTCGCTTTCAGAAGCCAGTTCTTCAAGCGATTTTTTCAGAGTGGCGCCGGCCATTGCCGGTGGTAATAACAACAGATATATATTTGTTACTGTTGCGTGGTGGTTGTAGTGGTTTTGTCTGGTCTTCTTCCTGATTTTTTGCGGGCTCGCGGCGAAACCTTTTTATATTTCATCTGCTTTTTCCGGCGCTATTATACCACTCTTGGGGGGATACGCATGAAAAAAATTTTGGTTGCTCTGCTTGCACTCTTTGTTTCAGCAGTTTCTGCTTCTGCGGCAACATACACTGTCCCGGACGATTATGCCACAATTCAGGCGGCGGTTGACGCCGCAAGCGACGGCGACTCCATTTTTGTAAAAGCAGGATTCTATGCCGGTGCTGTCGTCAACAAGGCAGTGGAAATCTACGGAGAGCCCGGAACTGTCGTGAATGTCAGGGGAACAGTTGTGAGTTCCAAGGGTGTTGGTTTTTACATAACCCACGATGATGTATCCATTTCCGACCTGAAGATTACCGGAACCGGCAGCCCAGCCATAGAAAACGCGATTCAGCTGGAAAGCGGTCACAGCGGCGTGACAATTGATAACATTGTCTTTGAGGATCTTGCATTCTACGGAGTTTACGGTTATGACCAGACAAACCTCTATGTGGGTCACTGCACTTTTGCAAATACGGGAGCTGTTGACGACGGCGGTGCAATCCGAATAAAAAACGCTGACAACTCCGTGTTTGAGTGGAATGTTGCCTACGGCGGAGCCAGGGGAATCCGCCTTGACAAGAGCGCTCTGGGAACATCCGACAACAACGTCGTGAGATACAACGTAATCCACGACATGGACCAGTACGGTGTCGGAATCTATCCGGGCGGAAGCAACAACATCGTAGAGTTCAACAGGTTCTACAACCTTCCCGACAGGGGAATTCAGCTTGGATATTATGCAGGTCCGAACTACAACAACATCATACGCTACAATGAGGTTTTCAACACTCACATAGACGGAATTGTGCTGACAAACTGCAATGGCGGCTGCATAATAGAATACAACAAGGTTTACAATACCGCGTTTGATGAGAACACTAATTCTCCCTCATGGACGCAGCCACTTCATGGCGGCATAGCTGTCTGGACGGCAAACCAGGATGTCATTGTCAGAAACAACATTGTGTATGATAACGGAGACGGAATAGAAGGGAATGACGGCAACTGCGGAATATGGGTTGATGCCTCTTCGACAGGAACGGAAATTTACGGAAACAGCGTCTGGGGGCACATTCAGAATTATTGCGACAATGATGACAGCGAGTTTGGAGAACCCGGAGATATTCCCGAGTTTACAGGTGCGGGAGCAGCACTCGCCCTTCTTGGCGCAGGTCTCCTCGCTCTCAAGAAAAGGAAGGCATAAACCTTTCTTACTTTCTTTTTTTATCTTATCAATCTTTTATCATGATGAATATTTCTCAAAATAAGAATGCCCCTTCACTTTCTCTGCCTGCCTCACAAGATTCTCTGCATATTCAAGCGGCGCTCTGGTTATTTCGTCCGTGCCTCTCAGAACAATTTCTCCGATAACAGCGTATCTTCGCTGCGTCTCTTCCTTTAGCTTATCAGGAAGAAGTTCTGCTGCTCTGTTGCCGTGATAGTCGGTTCCTGCTGTTTTCAAAAGCTTGTGCTCTTCGGCTATCCTTTTGTAAGCTTCGGCATCTCTTGGCGTGTGGGACGGATACAAAACTTCAATGCCCATAGCTCCTGCGTCAATCCATATCGGTATCAGGTCGTTGATAGCCATGTCCAGCCCGTAAGCGCCCGGATGCGCTATAACAGGTATGCCTTCCGCATCCCTTACAACTTTTATGGCATCCACAGTTTCTATGTAACTCTTTCCGCTGTTTGGAACC
>RFJB01000135.1 GCA_003695045.1 Candidatus Woesearchaeota archaeon
CATAGACAGGATAAATCCGGAGGAGGAAGCCAGGAAGAGAGGAATAACCGACAAGTTCACAACAGAAAGGGCGTGCGCCAGGGAAGCCCACGTTTTCACAACGGTATCAGAAATAACAGGCATGGAAGCAGAGAAGTTTTTCGGAAGAAAACCGGACATACTACTGCTCAACGGCCTGGACATCGACCTCTTCCCCACATTTGAGGAAACATCGGTAAAGCACATAGTGACAAGAAGCATAATAAGGGAGTTTCTCACATATTACTTCTTCCCGTATTACAGCTTCGACCTGGAGCACACGCTGAACTTCTTCATTGTTGGAAGATACGAGTTCAAAAACAAGGGAATAGACATATTCATAGAGGCGCTCGGCAGGTTGAACGCGCGGCTGAAAACAGAAAACCCCCAGAGAACAGTGGCTGCATTCATATTTGTGCCTTCAGCAGCCCACGGAATAAAAACCGAGCTGCTTGAGAACAAAACATTCTATCAGCACATCAAGGACTATGTCAGTTATAACTCAAAGGAGATACAGAAAAGAATAGTGCAGCAGCTTGTGTCGGGAAAAGTAATCACTGAAAAGAGCATATTCACGGACGACTTCCAGATAGAGAACAAGAGGCAGATAATAAACTTCAAGCGGACAGGACAACCCCCGCTGGTAACGCACAACATAGACGAGGAGAATGACGCGATAATCAACGCATTCAAGAAAGCGGGCCTGCTGAACAGGGAAGAAGACAGGGTAAAGGTAATTTACTACCCCGTTTATCTCACGGGAACAGACGGCCTGCTTGACCTTTCTTATTACGACACCATAGCAGGATGCCATCTGGGAGTGTTCCCCTCGTATTACGAGCCGTGGGGCTACACGCCGCTTGAATCCGCAGCACTGGGGGTTCCGGCAATAACAAGCGACATGGCCGGCTTCGGGAGGTTCATCCTCAAGCATATTGACAATGACGATGTCTATTCCGGCATACGGGTGCTGAAGCGGATGAACGAGGATGAAGCGCAGCAGATAGAAAATCTGGCAGGAATGATGTTCAACTTTTCAAAGCTGAACAGGCATGAGAGAATAAAAAACAAACTTGATGCCAAGCGGATTGCAAACCTCGCGGACTGGAAGGAACTCTTCAACAACTATGTGGAAGCCCACAATCTCGCAATCACAAGGTAGGAAAGATGACCGAGTTAAGGAAGGACTACATACTGGACAGGTATGTCATCATAGCCGATGCGAGAGGAAAAAGGCCCCACGAATTCAGGGAGGAAAAACAGGACAAAAAAGTTGAAAAATGCTTTTTCTGCCCCGGAAATGAAAACCTGACACCGCCCGAAACGGGCAGAATTGGAGACGAAAAGGGATGGCGCATCAGGTGGTTTCCGAACAAGTTCTCTGCCGTGGATGCCGAAGGGCAGGTTGAAATCAGGACTGACAACGACTTTTACACATTTGCGAACGCTGTTGGCTTTCACGAGGTCATCGTGGAAACGCCCAACCACGAGGAAGAGCTTCACCAGTTAAGCATTGAAAGGATTTATGAAGTTCTCAAGGTTTACAGCGACAGAATAGACGACGGAATGAGAAGAGCAGAGTACGCCGTTCTGTTCAAAAACCACGGCGCAAAGGCAGGCACCTCGATAAAGCACAGCCACACCCAGATGATAGCATACAACCAGGTGCCTCCCCTGATAAAGTCCAAGGTTGAAGCTTCAAAGAGGTATTTTGTCTGCCCCTACTGCAGAATAATAGACAGCGAAAAGGGATCCGACAGAAGAATAACAGAGAGCAACACCATGGTTTCATTCACGCCATACGCAAGCGAACACCCGTTTGAAGCGTGGATATTCCCGAAAAGGCATATACGCCAGATGCATGAGATGACAAACGACGAGTTCTACGAACTCGCGAGTTCCCTTAAACAGATACTGGTCAGACTGGCGGAGCTGAACGCATCATACAATTTCATGGTGCAGCAGTCCCCTGCAGGAGAAAATATGCACCTGCATTTTGAGATAAAGCCGCGCCTCAGCACATGGGCGGGCTTTGAGCTGGCAGGCGGAACCATAATAAACCCTGTAAGCCCTGAAGAGGCAGCGAGATTTTACAGGGGCGAAAAGTAAGGGAAACAAATAAAAATAACTGAAAGAGACGGTAAAGAAGATGCAACTCATAATACCTCTGGCAGGAAAAGGCACGAGATTAAGGCCGCATACCCACACCAGGCCGAAGCCGCTGGTGCATGTGGCAGGAAAGCCCGTTCTGGGGCACATACTTGACACTCTCAAAGGGCTTGGAATAAGCCACGCGGCATTCATTACAGGAAGCATGGAGGAACAGATAAAAGAGTTTGTCAGCGGGCATTACGATTTCAAGAGCAGCTTTGTAAGGCAGGAAGAACTTCTCGGGGACGGGCACGCAATAAATCTGGCAAGAGAAAAAGTTCTTGAGGAGAAGGATAACGATGTTCTCATTGTTTTCGTGGACACCATCTTCAGGGCTGACTTCAGCTCCATAGGGAAGCATGAAGCAGACGGAATCGTGTGGGTAAAGCAGGTTGACGACCCGAAAAGATTCGGCATAGTGAGCACTGACGACAGCGGATTCGTCAGGGAGATAATCGAGAAGCCCGAAGACCCGCCGACAAACCTCGCGCTCATAGGCCTTTACTACATCAAAGACAAAAAACTTCTGTTTGAATCCCTTGAGAAAATCATATCTGACAAGATCACGAGCAAGGGCGAGTACCGGCTTGCGGATGCCCTCTCGTGGATGATAAGACAGGGGAAGAAAATCAAAGCAGAGGAAGTTGATGTCTGGGAGGACTGCGGAAAACCGGAAACCCTGCTTTCAACAAACAGGCATCTGCTTACCGAAACAGGAGGCAGACATCCAAAAGAAGGCGTTGAAAACAGCGTTATTGTAGAGCCCGTCTATATAGAAGACGGAGCGGAAATAAAAAATTCAGTGATAGGACCTTATGTTTCAATAGCAAAAGGAGCCCGAATCGAGAACAGCGTTGTGAAAGACAGCATAATAAATGAGGATTCTGTTGTCAGAAACGCCACGCTGGAGGAATCACTCATCGGTGCCGAAGCAAGAGTGGAATACAAAAGGGAGACGCTTAATATAGGAGACCACTCTGAACTCAAGCAGAAGTAAAAGTGCAACGATGATACGCGTCGCACACGTTATAAAAAAAGAGGTGATCGAGAAAGAGGTATTTAGGAATCCCTCCTTCCTGCTCACTGACAAGAAAGGCGGCTTCTTCTCGCTTGGCGCTAACAGCAACGAAACGCGCTACAACGGAAGCGTGTTTCTCAAAGACAATCTCGAAGCGCAGAAGGTAATTGAAAGCATAGGCCTTGTAGGAACAAGAACAACTCACCTTGCCAACGCATTCTACCAGATAGAGAGGTTGTCAGGAAGGGCAAGAGAGCATTTTTTCCTTGAAGAAAAAGCGCTGGTTTACGATGTTCTTCATTTTGACGGCGAAGCCCAGGTAGTGCTGGATGTGAGGCCGCTTTACGACTTTGACGACAAGGGCAGGTTCTACGAGATATACAGGGAAGAAGATGTTCTTGTGGTGGAATACAGAAAAGAGAATGAAAACGCGCCACCAAAAAAGATGTATCTTGCAATAAAAACAAAGTCCGACTACAAGAGGGTTCAGGAATGGAAAAAAGCAGTCTATGAGTATGACCTAAGAAGAGGTTCAATGCCCGCAGAACTGTATGTTTTTGATGCGCTGAGGTTCAGGGTAAGGTTCAACACGAGAATAGTGTTCAGCTGGGACGAAGACAAGGAGAAGGCAAAGGCGAGGGCAAGGCATGTCATGGTTCATGCAGACACGCTCAAAGAGCTGAGAAAGGCATACTGGGAAAGAGCTGCGGGACCCGACGACAGAATTCCCGAACCTGCAGTAAGAATGGCGTATTCCTGCGCCAAACACTCTCTTGATTCTCTTGTGAATAAAATACCATTGAGCGGAAAAGAAACCACAGGAATCTTTGCGGGGCTGCCGTGGTTCCACCAGTTCTGGACAAGGGACGAGGCGATAGCCCTGAAAGGGCTCATCCTTATGGGCAGATACAACCTCGCAAAGGAAATAATCATGCGCGAGTTAAGCCAGATAAAAGACGACGGAATAGTCCAAACCAGGTATCCTTCTCAGGAGCAGGACCTTGCAAGCGCCGACGCTGCCGGCTGGACATTTGTTCGGCTCGAAGAGCTGATGAGCGTGCTGAAAAGGAAAAACCTGCTGAATGACTACTTCTCCGAAGATGAGATGAAATTTGTCATTGAAAAGCTTGAACAGACAATAGTCAACCTGATAAAGTACCACACACAACAGGGGCTGGCAGTGAACAGAGGCCTGGAGACCTGGATGGACACGACATCAGGGACTGACACAAGAGTGGGAGCAAGAATAGAAATACAGGCGCTGCGGCTGAGAATGTACCAGTTCATGGAGAAACTCCTGAAGATGACAGGCAACAAAGACGACTGGCAGATGTACCAGCACCTGGAGCACGAGTTCCAGAGAAGGGTCAAACATGTTTTCTGGAACGGAGAATTTCTTGCCGACGGCATAAACAGGGAGATAGACCCGACAATAAGGCCCAATGCATTCATTGCAGGATACCTGACGCCTGAGTTGCTCACAAAGAACGAGTGGGTGACCGCAGTAAAGACCATGCTTCCAAAACTCTGGTGCAGTTGGGGAGGCCTGACAACAATAGACAAGGAAGACGAACTCTTCCAGCCGGAATACACAGGGGAAGACAACAGAAGTTATCATCGCGGCGACTCATGGTTCTGGGTAAATAATCTGACAGGGGTCTTTTTGCATCGGCTGGACAAAGACCTGTTCAAAGAATTCATCCAGGCAATAGTCAAGGCAAGTTCCGAGGAAATACTCTTCTCAGGATTCATAGGACACGCTGCAGAACTCAGCTCGGCAAGCGAACTGGAAAGCCATGGGTGCTGGGCGCAGGCATGGAGCGCGGCAACCTTCATAGAACTTGTTGAAGAGGTCTACGGTCTCGGATAAGAACTGGATAAGAACAACTGACAGATCATGCCTGCTTGAATACCCTGTCAATCTCCTCTTCTTTGAAGCCCTCCTCAATCAGGCGCTCCCTTATTTCGCTGTCCTTCTTGCCCTGGAATCGGAGCATTCTGATGTAGTTCTTTATGGCAAGCTGCATTCCCTGCTCTTCCAGAGCGCGAATTCTGTCGCGGACGTCTTCAATTTTCTTGCCGGGCATGAGGATTGCCATGAGTTTGTCCTTATAGCGGTAAGCGAAGTATCCTCCTGCTCCGATTGCCGCAATGAGAAGAGCTACAAGCGACCAGAATACTATGGGATTCATCTTCTTGCGCGGCTTGCTCTTGACATCCACGACAAACTTTATGGTTTCTTTCTGGCCGATTGCCGTAACTTCAAGGGTGTTCTTTGAACTGACATTGAATCCCTGCGGGATGACGTTGTATATTGTTATGTTCCGCGTCTGCGATGGGTTGAGAACAAAGGATGTTTTTTCAAGGTCAAAGAAGTTTTCCGACTTGGCGAACTTTACGCTTACGTCAACGCTCTCATCAAGCAGGTTTTTCACTATGAAATATGCATCTTTACCCGTCTCGTTAATGTAAATTCTCTCGGGCGAAACTTCCAGAGGATAGGACGGGTACCTGTCTATGTCCACGCTGAAAGGAATCAGGAATGTCTTATCATCTCCGACAGTGCAGAAGAACTCCCCTGAGTATGTTTTTTCAAAGCGCTCCGCCTTTGTAAACTTTATCTCCACCTTAACCGACTTTTCATTGACGAACTTGAATTTGTTGGTGCTTGAAATGTCGGGGTCGTCCCAGGAGAGTTCGCAGGAGAAGGTGTCGCCCGTTTTTACAATGTCAAATGTTACCATTCCCTTTGTGCCGAAGACCTTTATTGCCTTGGAGGGTGTTATGTTGATAGCAGGCGAACTCACAAGAAGAACAGGTATTTTCGAGATGTTGAGCCCTGAATTGCTTATGTAAAGGTAACCGTAAGTGTCGGGATTATCCATGGACAACCTCCGAACAGTCAGCCGGATGTATGAGTAAGCGGATATTCCGTCCTGCGTTTCCATTTCAAGCTTGTCTTTCAGATTGTCTGAGAACTCAAAGTCCAGATTGTCCAGGTCGTAGGTTGTGGGATTGTAAAGCTCAAGAACCTTTGACTCGGAATTCATTATGAGAATGCGGGGCACCGACTTCAGGAAGGGCCGGGCATTGTTCTTAAGAACATAGAAAGAATACGCGTTCTGCCGGGTCGTGTTCCAGCCATATTCCAGCTCGTTTTCTGAAATCCACTCCTCAGCATCTTCTATGACCTCGTTGGAGCGGTTGAAGCCGATGTTGAGAAGCGACAGCACCGCATTGCCTGTCGGAACAACCCTTGATGAAATGTTTCCAGAGCCCCAGCTTCCGTCGTTATTCTGCTTGAAGCGAAGCCAGTCAAGAACTTCACTGCGTGAATAGTTCACATCTCCGTAGTCATCAGATGAGACAGGGGAGCGATTTACGGCAAACAGGTAAAGCGCAGCATTCGATATGTTTTTGCTTGGACCCACATACTTCCCTTTGCTTCCCTCCTGCCTGAGTTCGTGAGTAAGCCATTCAACAGCAGCATCCCTTCTTGCCTGAGGAATGTGCGTAAGAACAGCCCAGAGAGTGGTCTGAACGTCAGCGTCACCCCATCTGTCCCCGTTAGCCCATCCCGCCCCAGGAGTTGTGTAGGTCATATTGTCTCCTTCATAGTAAAGGACCTCCTCGTCGTCCTGAGTGAGAAGCGTCGCCTTGACCGGCTCGGTGCAGATGACATAAAGCTCTGCGCCGAATTCGGGAGTGAATGAGTAAGTGTAATAGGAACCCAGAGAGATATTTTTGGTAACGTTCTGATTGTCGTAGCTTATCAGACATTCGGAGTCCAGAAAGTAGGGAGTCACATTCACAGTCCACTCGTCAGATGAAGAGTAATAATTCTGATTTTTTTCCAGCCACAAAAGACCGTCATGCATTATTCTGAGCGAATCATTGAATCCCGCAAGGGTAAGGATGCCGAGAATGTTGGCAGTCCAAAGCGGGCTGCACTCGTCCTTAGGCCAGCATTTTTCGTCATTGTCCCTGTAAAGCTTGAGCCAATTAAGGCCCATATCAATCTCCTTTTTGTAGATGTACGGAAAGTATGACATTGCCCAAAGGCCGTAGGCGGTTTCCAGCGAGTCCTTCCAGCCGCCGTCGCTGTACTGCGCATTCTCAATGTGGTCCATGACGCTGGTAAGGCGGTTCACTTTTATTTCCTGGTCCAGAGAAACAGTTTCGTCATCGAGTTCGTAAACTGACTTGATAAGAATGTCTGAGCACTCGTGAAGCGAGAGGTCGTAATCAGCAATAAAGCAGTTCCTGTCAGACCATTTATAGACGGTCACGTCATCAAAGCTGTTGTCATCACGGCATATCACGCTGGAATGAACGGTGAGGTTGTCCTCTTCTAGACAGGTGTAGAATACAAGGTCCTCAAGTTCAAGATATTCAGGCGGATAATAGGATGTATCGATGAACTGATTGGAAGGCCTGACAAGGTAAATGCCTTCAATGTTCCCGCGAATCACATACGCATCTGAAGGGAAAGCAAGAATGAGAAGAGAAAACAGTATGAGAAATCCGAAACCCAGCACCCTGTAAAAAGATGAACGCTCCACCCTCAAACCCCTTTCAAGCTCGTCCTTTACAGCTCCCTGCTTTAGAGACGGCAAAACAGCAAACAATGATGTTGAAATTGACAGGGAAGCTTTAAAAACATTAGTACGTACTCCAAGATAGTTAAATG
>RFJB01000136.1 GCA_003695045.1 Candidatus Woesearchaeota archaeon
GGACCGCGATTGGAACGTCGTCCCTGTAAAGGATGTAGTCCCTGAAGTCCTCCTCCTGCGACGCGTTCCATTCGAGATGAACCTTTCTTGCCGCGTAAAACGCTGTGAATGAGTCGGGAGCGGAGGGCGCGCCTTTCCACCTTTGCGGCGTCACGAACACCTCAACGGTTGCCGCTTCAGAGACGGTTCCCTTGACATTGACTGTTTCGCCCACATTGTACTGGGATATGTTTTCAACGGTCAGCTCGGGCGGCTCAACGTCAATCTGGACCGTGAACGTCTTGTTCATTACTGCGCCCGCCTCGTCAACAGCATTGACAAGCAGAGTGTTCCTCTGGGTTGTGGAGAGAGGCCTTGCGAGCAGGTCAAACCTGCCCTCTATGTCTGCAACGTCAGAACCCCTCTGGACGCCGTTGACTTTAAGAGTGACCTTCGTGCCTTTTGTCGTGGTGCCGGATATCGGCATTGAGACCTTGTTGTAATATGGAGGCACTGTGACATTGAGGAACAGCGGGGTGTAGTGCGGCACCGTGAAGTTGCCGGTTTCCGACTCCGAACAGTATTCCCCGTTGCACGAAACGGCTTTGTAATAGTATGTCGCGTCGCTCTGCAGGCCCGTCAGCTCGATGATGTGCTGCGTGACGAGGGACTCGTCCTCCAGGGAGGAGCCCAGTGCCTTTGTTGTTCCGAACTCAACCTTTGAGTCGGAGGGAATGTCGGTAACCCATGTTATCGTTGCTGAGAGCGCCTTGGGCGTTGCCTGCACAGCGCTTATTTCAGGGTAGGGCGATTCTCCGGTCACGACATTGACGCCTGCCTTCTCGCCCTCGTTGTTGCTCGTGTCAACAGCGGACACCTCATACCTGTATGCTGTTTCCGGCTGGACATCGGTGTCCGAGAAAGTTGTTTCAGTGGTGGTCCCAATGCTTTCCCCGTTCCTGTAAATGTTGTAATGGTCAAAGTCGGATGCGGAAGAGGCATCCCACTGGAGATTCACATGGTCAAAGCTGACTTCAACTGCGTGCAGGTTCTGCACCATGCCGGGCGGCTCAATCTCGTTCAGCATGAACTCCGGCACTTCAACGGTCTGCTTCACGGGGTTCATGGACGCGGCAATAGAGAAAGGCATCGCTGTGAAAAGCCACACCACGAGCAACGAAAAAAACTGCTTTTTCAACATTGCATCAAACCTGCTATTAACTGTTTAATATAATTTACCTGAATTCCGGCTTCAAATCCTCAAGGTATGTTCTGTTGTTGTACAGGAATGTCATGAGTTCTAACTGGCTGTCCTGGTCTTCCGGCGGCGGCTCTTCAAACGCGACCTTGAATGTGACGCTTGACGCGTCCTTCATCTCGGTATAGTTGGTCGTCCAGTTTCCAAAGTAGCCGCCCGCAAAGACGCCGTTGTCAATGAACATGATTGAAGCTTCGTAGGTCACGTCGCCAAGTATGAGTTCTATCTTGTCATGCCCCTGCTCGGGAGGCACTTTCGCGTAGACCGAATGCCCTGTTTCGTTGCTTTCAAGCTGTATCAGGACGAGGTCGTTGCTGTCAAGGTCTTCTTCCGCCCAGTAGTCGGGCAGTTCAAGCTTTTTTGCGGCCACCTCATACTTTCTTGACGGGTAAAGGCGCAGAGTTGTCTGGTCCTCGCCGGTAAAGACGGCGGTGCCGGTAATGTATCCGCTCTTGGAAGCAATAATGTCCCCGTTCACGCACGAGTCGGGAACGCTGGCAACGAGGCGGTACTCGCCGCCGTCAGGCCTTGTTTCTCCGAGAGGGCAGTCGTAAGCGAAGCACCTGTATGTGAAGTTCACATGGTTTATCTGCTCGCCGGTGTAGTAGTCCACTGCGTAGAAGGCGAACGTCTTCCGGGTTCTTGACGAGCAGAACTCTTCGGAGCCGCCTGCGGGAACGTCTATTGATGAGGGAACAACCTCTCTGTTGGGCTGGTTGTCCACCACGACAACGGGCATTCCGAAGCGGAACAGCAGCCCCTCCCCGCCAAAGGATGTCGGCTCGTTAATGGAAACAAGAACGGGATAGTAAATGTCATAGACGAAATGGATTATCTGGACGCACATCATTGAGAGGAATCTGTTTGTTGCTCTCTGCTGCGCCGACTTCATAAAGGGTCCGTCCGACGGCTTCGCGTTGAACAGCATGCCCCACTGGGGCAGGTACATGACCGAGAGCGACAGTTCCGAAAAGTCCTTGTCGGTGAAGTTGATGAACATCTTGCTGTACTCCCACATGTCCTCGGGCGGGCTTCCGTCAGGCAGGTTGCCCACGGCATACTGCTCGACAGAGATGTCCTGCCATTCCCTGTATCTCTCCTCGTTCTCGTTGAAGGGCGCATGGTAGGTGTTCCTGAACCTGAGACCGGGAATTATGATTGAGAGCGCATCCTGAAGGCGCTTTTTCAGTTCCGGCTCGTACCATGTCAATCTTGCGCACTGGAACTTGACGCCGTTGAGAGGAATCTCCGGGTCTATTGCGAGCTGCTCCACGGTTATTTTTTCCATGAAGCCTCTCTCATTCTCCCTCTCAAGAAACTCCTTCGCAAGCTCGTAAGCCCTCAACAGCTTGGCGTCAACCCTGACGCTGAAATCCTCGTACTCGTTGGTTTCGTCCTTGAACTTTGCCGTGAGAGTGACCGGAAAGTGCATGTCAAAAACAACATCAGACCTTCCGATGGTGACGGAAACGTTCGGCTTCCCGTAATAGACATTGTAGGAATCCTGGAAGGGCTCAAGCCCGTTAAGGCACGAGTCAATGTTCTCCTCCACATACCTTTTCATGTCGGAAGCCATCTTCTCAAGCGAGGGAATCCTCAGCTCGTTCCTGTACTGCCACAATGGAATCCCGACAGGAACTGCCGGGTGGAATTTTATTGAGGCGAGCGGGTCGTAGCGCATGCTGTCCGGCAGGTAAATGTACCCTCCTGAAAGGGCAAGCTGCTTCACTGCTTCAGAGCCGACATCGTAAAGGCACTGGTCAATAAAGTTCTGCACGGGCCCTCTCAGCTCTGGATGGACCTCCTCCGGAACGAAAATGTACGCCTTCTCCCTCGCAAGGAAGAAAATGGCGGTGGCTACAAGAATCACGATGCCCATGATGATGAATGCCGTTACCTGGGCTTTTTTCATTTTTTTCCGAAACATTCTCATGACCATTGGGGTTCAAGTGAGGAACGATAATCCTCTGAGAGTTTGTCAAGCGTGTCAAGCGCCTGGAGGTCCTCTATCTTTCTGTGGACAGGGGGGATGTCATAATAAGCTACAAAAGGCACGAAGAATGTAACATTCTCGTGCGAATATAAATCTGTATCGGAAACCTGCCAGGTTAGGTTTCCTTCCCAGTTCAGCAGGCCGTATGGCAGAGTGTCCATCTTGACAGAATCAATCGTTTCGCATGTTTCTCCCAGCCCCAGGAATCCTGAGGGGAAGCATCTCCTGTCCTCGGGTATTATATACTCTCTGTCGGAGAATATCTGCACGGATATCGTGTAGTTGCCCGGCACAAGAGTTATTGGGGAGCCCTGCGGGTGCTCTTCGTCAAAAACAATCGCTCCGGAGAGCGGTTGGCTTCCGGTCGTAACCTGTTCGTATTGGAGGACAGCCCGGTCTTTTGGGGATAATTCCAGGATGCGGGTGGCGTTGAAAACCCATCGCGTGACAACGGAAGGACCATTAACCAGTATTTGCTTGGAATAAGGGACTTTCATTATTTTCAAAGCCACTTGTTTTTCAGGATAAACTTTAAGCGTGATGTTTCTGCTTGAGTTCACGCCGACGCCAATGGGAAGTGTTCTGGTTCCGAAGCCCTCTTTCTCAAACACCAAAGCGCCAATTCCCACAGGGAGTTTTGTGATAAGCGAGCTGTTTTCGCCTTCGCTTGTTCTTCCCAGGACGCAGCCCTCGTTTCCAAAGGAAGCGCTGACCAGCACGTCTGGCAGGTATTCTCCTGTGGATGCGTCAAGAACCCTTATATTATAATCTCCCGAGTTCCATGTTTCTTTCTGGCAGACGAATGTTTCCCCGGTGAATGTTGTGGGAGAGAATGCTCCTGAGCCGTTTACAGGCCTGTTCTGGCGTATGTTTGCCTCGATGGCGTAGCTCATGGTAAAACCTTTGCCGTTGAACGCTTCGGGATAAGAGATTGTGACCAGAACAGGGAATGACAGGTCGTAGAAGAATCTGTACTGCTGCATCCCGAAGCCCGGGATAATGGAGCCGATAGGCCCGCCTGAGGAGATGTCCGGCTTTATTATCTCTCCTGTGCTTGGTTTTACATCAAGATAAAAAGGCCACCAGCCAAGATATGTAAACTCAACATTGTAGAACGGATATGAAGCGTTTTGGAAAATAATCATCTTTCTTGCCATGCCCTGGACCATCGCGTCGGAAATTGAGTGCCTGTAATAGTTTCTTGTTCCCATTACCTGCGCCATTGGAATGTGGTTCATGAGGATGAGCTTGATTTTCTCTGCAACTTTGGACTTCTGCCACATCACAAAGTCGCCCGCACCCAACCTGAAGTCGTAAATGGGAGGCAGGGCATCCTCTGAAAGGTCGCTGAATGCTGTAATGAGGTTGAGGGCGTCGCCCTCAAAAAACTGCAGCGAAGTGGTAAGCTTGAGAACCTTTGTTGCCAGTTCGTAAATCTTCCTGAGGTTGAGTGGCAGGCGCACAGAGAAGTCCTTGTATTCGGATACGCTTCCCTCTTTCGCGAACTTGAGAGGGTAATCCAGTTTTACATAAATATCGTTGCGGCTTACTGTGACATCCGCCTCCGGCCTGCCTGCCTCAAGAACAGTGAATCCCTGTTCTCTGAAGTAGGAAAAGTCGTCAAGGCACAGGGAAATCTTTGAAGCAATCGCCTCTTCAAGCTGTTCTTCTATGGAGTTCGGACCTTCGGACTTTCTCAGGGGAGGGACGTGTGTTTCAACCACGCAGTCAGAGACGCACTTGTCGTTGGAAGACATCTCGTACCAGAAGGGAATGTAAACATTCCCGTTTGGCGATATCTTAAGCAGGGACGACCTTGTGGGCCGCACTGCGTTGTATCTGAGGCCTGCCCTTTGCGGATCCATGTAGCCGCCTTTCAACCCCAGCGCTCTTACCTCTTCAATGGAGACCGACTCAAGGCAGTCCCTCACAAATGTTTCTATGGGGTCCGACCTTTGGGGCACCTCTGTTGTTATGTCGCCGACTTCTATTTCCGTCGTTGCGGAGGTAATCTGCTGCCTGATGTAGAATATGAGCGCAGAGCTGAACAGCAGTATGATTCCTATGATTATGAAAATCGTTACCTGGCCTCTTTTTTTAAGGTGTCGCATTATGAACCTATCCTCTTTCAAACTTTTTGAAATAATCAAAAAAGTACATTCTTGCCCATGAAATGAAAAGCAGCAGCAAAAGTATGGAGAGCATTAGCGTCAGGAGTTCGGGAAACACTCTCAGCAGGAGGGACGCGAGCGAAAACAGTGCGAAACCAACAACGATGAACACGGATGTTGTGATGAAATCCGGTGTGAATATGCTCTTGAGCGACTTGGAGAGTGATGAGAGCGGCTTCCCTGATTTGAGGACTTCCAGCGAGCCGCGCATGTTAAGATATGCTGTTGTTATGAAGAAGAGCAGAAGGATTATCTGCGCGAAAAGAGAAGACCATAAGTTGTACGCTTTCATCCCCGGCTGAAGCCATTGAACGAGAAGAACAAAGGCAAGGAATGATGCCGTATAAAGGACTGCTTTGAATCCGTAAAACTTCCAGAGAAGTTTTCTTGAGAACTTCCTGGCAGTTGTCAGGCACCAGATGTAGAACCTTGCTGTCGATGCGATGAAAAAAAGAAGGACAAAGAAGGCGACAGTCAGAAACATTATGAGTCCGAGAACTTTTTGAACTTCTCCTGCTGTTATCTGACCGGAAAGAAGCGAGGCAACATCATTGTTGAAAAAAGGCACTTTTGATTTGAGATACATTCCCATGAGCGAATCATAAACTATTGCAAGAACTGCTATGAAAGAGAACTCCCCGATGTCTGCGAGGAAGCTCTTCCAAAGCCGGCTGTCGCTGAAAAAATGTGCTGACGAAACGAAATGTTCCAGTTTTGTGATTTTTTTGACTTTCTTTGCCATTTTCAATTCCTTATTTCCGGAGGGCCGCTTTCTTCCTCTCCCGGCGCCGGCGTCTTTTCATAACCTGACGACTCGCCCCATCCCCCGTCTGCGACTCCGAAGCTGAAAATCCGTGCAAGGTCTTTCCACCCTCCGAGCTTGGTTCTGGAATCCTCCTCTAACACGAGCGAATTGCACAGCATGAGCTTCTCGTTACCGCTCACCTCGTCAAGGTTCTGGAGGAAAACAGTGTTGAAGTCCTCTCTCGGGTTGAGGAACTTAATGCACACGCTCTCATGCATCGGGTCAAGACTTCTTCTGATGAGAGGCATCTGGTTTGTGGCTCCCCACGGGCCGTTCGAGCGCTTCAACTCAATCTCTTTTCCCCCTTCCTCTTCCTTGTTAAGGTCAATAACATCCCTCTCGTTGCCGTCCCACACCAGCTTGAAGCGGAGCTTGTCAGCATCAGGGCTGAGGAGCCCGGCGGGGTCAACCTGGAAAGTGATGATGTAATAGTACTCTTTCGGCGCCTCGAAAATCTCACCGTCCTTAATGCACAGTCCTTCCTCTCCGCAGGCAAGTGTTTGATCAAAGAACTTGCATGCCTCGTCGTCAGAGCAGTCCACAACCCTGCCCTCCATGTTGACGGTCCCGCCTTCGATGTGCGCAACAGGCACCCCTGAAGGCCCGAGAACAACAGACGAGGGCGAGTTAATGTTGGGATACTCGCAGAAGCCCCAGTCAGTAGCTATCGTTTCCTCAATGTTGGCAATCTTGGCAAATGTCTCCATTCCCGACTGCCAGAAAGAATGCGTTTCATAACCAAACAGCTGCGCGACCCCCACGAAGACCTCAGCGACCTTTCTGCCTTGAAGCAGCATGCTGGCTATGGCATTCGGGATTGTTGAGTAAGCACGCTTTATCTCTTGCTGAATTCTGGCTTTCTCTTTCAACTGCGGGTTGGTGATTTTATTCGCGTCCGCCTTTTCGAGCGCTTCGTCATACTTCTTTTGCAACTCTTCTCGTTTCTTGCCCTTAACCTTTACAACATTTCCCTCATTATCCGTTGTGTAAAACTCAGGATTCCCCCTTTCATCATAACCCAGAGAGTATCCTTCAAACTCAGCAAGATTCACGCCCTTGATTTCTTGACTGCCGAAACTCTTCTTCAAATCATAGAGTGTTACGA
>RFJB01000137.1 GCA_003695045.1 Candidatus Woesearchaeota archaeon
CAACCTTTTTATCAGCGTCGTTTTTATTCGTCCCATAGTATCCCCTTTAAGCGTAATTAACTTTTGAGAGGAGGAGAGGTTAAACTGGTAGTATTTAAGGGTTTCGCCTTATCTGCCGTATGAAAGCAGCTCATGAAGGATTTTCGCAGCCAGAGACACTGTAAGGCCTGCAACGTCTTTAGAAGGGACCGCTTCCACGATGTCAAAGGCGGCAATATTGGGCAGCTTGAGAAGACGATGAAGCACAGTCAGAAGCTCCCTGGAAGTCAAACCGGCAGGTTCCGGATAAGCCACCCCAGGCGCCATTGAAGGATCAACAACATCAACGTCTATGGAAATGTATGCTCTGGGCCATGACCTTGCCTTCTCCATAATCAGGTCGCATGCGTCCCACAACCCATCTGAAGCGAGGGTTTTCATATCAAGAACAGTCATGCCCTGCCGCTTTTTTGACTCCGCAAACTCCTTTTCCTGAGATGAGAAAGACCTTACCCCCACCAGGACAGCCCGCTCAGGAGCCAGAATTCCTTCTTCTATCAGAACGCGGAGATAATCCTCATGGGACGGCGGCTTGAAGTTCTCCTGAAGGTCAGGGTGAGCATCAAAGACAATCAGTCCGGATCCTGGAAAACGCTCCTGAAACGCCCTGAAGGATGGATACGTTACAGAGTGGTCTCCGCCAAGAAGAAAAAGAGGATCTCTGAAGGAATGACCTTTTACTGCCTCAAAAATCGCCTCGTGGGACGCTTCCAGATTGGCAGGGTCCATATCAATCACGGCTTCCTGCGTCTGCACGCCAAGACCTGACTCGTTAAGAAACCTTGCTGAAAGAACTCTCATTATTTCATCAGGAGCCATCTCTGTTCCGACGCTCTTTCCAAGGCTGCCTGCAGAAAGTGGAGCAAGAAATACTTTTACCATATAGCTCAACCGAAATTGTAGTGCTTTTTTATGGGCTCAATAATTTTCCAGACGCATGAAAGGCCCTTTGGAAACACGACCAGGTCTCCTTTTCCAAACTCGACCTTCTTCCCGTCATATGAAACAACAGCCCTGCCCTCCAGAATATAGCAGGTCTCCTTTTCATCATAAGTCCAGGGGAATTCCGAAGGTTCTTTTTCCCAGACAGGCCAGCTCTCAACGCCCATCGCCCTGAGCTCCTCGTCCGACGGCTTTTTGACCATAACATCCATTAGAAACACCTCATTTTGAGTTCTTCTTTCCAGGAGATTTTCTTTTGAGTTTCAGGACAACTTTGTCAACGCGGTTGTCCTTGACCTCCTTTACTGTTATCTCGACTCCCGAGTCGTTCAGTTTTTCCCCCGCGACAGGCAGGTGGCCGAGCTTGTCCACGACATAACCGCCTATGCTCTCCACATCGGAGTCCGACTCCAGATTGAGGGAGAGCTTCTCATTCACATCGTCAAGGTAAGCAAGGCCTGACACTGAATACTGGTTGTCCGAGAGCTTTCGTATTTCCTTGACCGGTTTGTCCGTCTCGTCAAAAAGGTCCCCCACAATCTCTTCAAGCACATCCTCAAGCGTGACAAGCCCGGAAACAGTCCCATATTCGTCAACAACAATCGCAATATGCGTCTTCTTGCGCCTGAAAAGAGTCAGAAGTTCGTTGAGCCGCATTGTTTCGGGAACAAACAGCGGCTCTCTGACAAGCGATTCAATTTTGGCATTGAGTTTGCCCCGGGCAACTTTTTCAAGAACATCCTTGACTATTATGACTCCGACGACGCTTCCGGATTCCGAGTCAAACACAGGGATTCTTGAGTGGCCGCTCTTCATTATGCTGTTCACAACCTCTTTTACAGTCGCTCCTGAAGTCACGCCCACAATGTGCGGCCGGGGAGTCATTATCTCCTTGACTATGACATCCTCAAATTCTATTATGTTTTCAAGCATTCTCGTTTCGTTCTTGTCAATGCTGCCTGACTGCTCGCTGAGTTTGATGTAATTCCTGAGCTCCTCTTCAGTAATCTTCGGCTCGGGAGGAGGGCCGAAGAGCTTGTTTATGACTTTAAGAGTGAAAAGGTCCAGGAACCAGGACAGAGGAAAAAATACCTTCGAGAGGAAATAGATTATGGGAGCGGAAAAGAGGGACATCTGGACGCTGTACCTCGTAGCAACCGATTTGGGCGTAATCTCGCCGAAAACAAGGATGAAAAGAGTCATTACGCCGGTTGCGATGCCGACCGCGTTGCTGCCGACGAGTTTTATCATCATGTCGGTTGTAATGGCTGCCGCGGCAATATTGACCAGGTTGTTTCCTATAAGGATTGTTGTCAGCATCCTGTGAGGGTCTGACTTGAGTTTTTGGAGGAACTCTGCGTTGCGGAGCTTTTTCTTGAGAAGAAGGTTTGTCCTGGCAGGGCTGACCGAAACAAGGGCGGTCTCTACCCCTGAGAAGAATGCTGAGAAGGACAGCAGGCCGGCAAGAATCAACAGTTCAGCTTGCAGAGATTGCACTTCGTGCTCACCACATCAACAACTCGCAAAAATCATTTTAATACGGGCTTGATTATTTAGAGGGGAATGAAACGGTATATAAAGGTTTTGAAAGAAAAGAAGAAATAAAAAAGACGGAAAGAATTACTTCTTCGAAAGCTGCTTCTCCGCGATGTCGCCCACAAAAGGCACTTTGTACTTCTCGCCCTGATACGCCTTGACCATGAGAAGTATCCAGAGTATCAGACCGAGTATCTGAAGCAGGAAATCAGCTATCCATCCAAGGATGGGAATGTATGCCAGAACAAACGAGATTACCCACAGTCCAAGAAACAGAATGGTGGACTGCATGGCGTGGAATCTGACAAACTGGTTCTTCTTCTCTATCAAGAGAAAGACAATTCCTGTAATAAATCCAAGCACATACGCAAGAAGCGCTTCTATGTTCTCTTCAAGGCCTAAATCTGTTTTAGCCATAATGTAACACCCCCAATTG
>RFJB01000138.1 GCA_003695045.1 Candidatus Woesearchaeota archaeon
GCAACCTTTAAAAATGAGTCCCTGCCTCTCGTTCGTATCATGACTGTCACTGCAGCACAACGCTACAAACTCAGGAAGTTTGTTGAGGAGCTTGAAAAGCACAGGGGAAGGCACACGGAGCTCGTGTCAGTTTACATTCCCGCCGGCTACGACATAAACAAGATAATCAACCATCTCGCGCAGGAGCAGGGAACAGCTACAAACATAAAGTCAGCAGCGACGAGGAAGAATGTTATTGATGCTCTTGAGAGAATGATTCAGCACTTGCGGCTCTTCCAGAAGACGCCCGAGCACGGTCTTGCTGTTTTCTCTGGCAATGTTGCTGAAAGGGAGGGGCAGCAGGACTTCAAGGTCTGGAGCATTGAGCCGCCGGTGCCTTTGAAGACGAGAATTTACCGTTGCGACAAGGAGTTCCAGCTTGACCTTCTGAGGGAGATGTGCGAGGAGAAGGAGGCATACGGGCTTGTCGTCATGGACAGGCGCGAAGGAGACATTGCGCTTCTCAAGGGAAAAAGCATCGTGCCCCTTGCAAGCGCCAAGTCAAATGTTCCGGGAAAGACCAAGGCGGGCGGCCAGTCAGCTCACAGATTTGAACGGTTAAGAGAGGGCGCTGCCAAGGACTTCTACAAGAAGATTGCCGACTTGATGAAGGAGAACTTTCTCAACATGGAAGGCCTGAAGGGAATCATTGTTGGCGGCCCCGGACCTACAAAGTACGAGTTTGTTGAGGGCGGCTACATTACAAACGAGGTCAAGAAGAAGATTATCGCAATCAAGGACCTTTCATACACTGGACCTTTCGGTTTGCAGGAACTGCTTGACAAGAGCGAAGACGTTCTTGCAGACCAGGAAGTCATGGCGGAGAAAAAGGTGATGGGACGATTCTTTGATTTGCTGGCAAAGAAGCCGGGCATGGTTGCCTACGGAAAGGATGTTGTGAAACAGCATCTCCTGAATGGCGCTGTGGAAGTGGTGCTTCTTTCAGAGGATGTTGATGAGAACCTCATAAAGGAACTCTCGGACATTGCAGAGCAGTACAGCACGGAGGTAATGCTCATCTCGACGGAAACAAGGGAGGGCGTGCAGTTAAAAGAGATGGGAGGCATCGCCGCGATACTCAGGTATGAGGCGTGAGAGGACTTCTTAAGGCGGTCTCCGCTCAGGGGAAACCTAAAATACAACCTTCTCTTTTTTTCCCGCATGGAACTCAGCAAAACCGGTCAAGAGCTGGTTAGAAGGGCCTACGAGGGTTTGTTTCCTGATAGAGAATACTCTTTTGATGGCAGGATAAAGTATTCGGGGAAGTTCGCGCCCTACAATGCTAATGTTGTCATGAGGGGGAAACAGCTCACTTTCGGCCTGAGCAGGGAATGGATGGAAGTTTCAGAAGACATAGTTTTGGGCCTGCTTCAGCATCTTCTCTCAAAGCTGTTCAAGGCGAAAAAAACCACTGACAACATGCAGCTTTACGAGATTTTTCTCAGGAAAGTTCACAAAGCGGCTCCCAGAAAAGAAGCTCCTCCTGATCTGGCGGAAAGCTTCAGGCGCGTGAACGAGAAATACTTCTCAGGCATGATGGACATGCCCAACCTGAGGTGGGGTTCGGAGTCAACATCAAAACTTGGAAGCTACCATTACGGCTCCGACACGGTCACGCTAAGCACTGCCCTGAGGGAGTCGCGGGAACTTCTTGATTACGTCATGTATCACGAACTGCTCCACAAAAAGCACAAGTACTCAACGAAAAACGGCAGAAGCATTCATCATTCAAGGGAATTCAGGAAGGACGAAGCAAGGTTTGAGGATGCTGCTTTGATGGAAAAAGAACTTGAAAAGCTTGCAAGAAGAAAAAAATGGAAAAAAATATTCAGCTTCTGACTACTTAGGCACCTTCTCCCAGTCGGCAAGGAACTTCTTGATGCCGACATCGGTCAATGCGTGCTTAGCCATCTGCATAAGAACCTTGTAGGGCACAGTGCAGACATCAGCTCCTAAGAGAGCGGCTTCCTTGACATGCTCGGGATGCCTTACGCTGGCAACAAGGACCTTGGTCTCAAATCCGTAATTGTCATAAATCTGGACGATTTCCTCGATGAGCTCCATGCCTGTGTGCCCGATGTCGTCAAGGCGGCCCACAAACGGGCTGACAAAGGTCGCTCCTGCCTTGGCAGCAAGCAGGGCCTGATTGGCTGAGAACACGAGAGTAACGTTGGTCATAATGCCTTTCTCCTTGAACATCCTAACTGCCTTCATGCCTTCAAGGGTCATGGGCACTTTAATAGCGATGTTCTTGCTTATGGCGGTGTATTTCTCCGCTTCTTTGACCATGTCTTCCGCCTTCTCGCTGACCACTTCAGCGCTTATCGGACCGTCAACTATCTGGGAAATCTCTTTCAGGGTTTCCACATAGTTCTTGCCTGCCTTTGCAGCCAAGCTGGGATTCGTGGTAACGCCGTCTACAAGACCGTAAGATGCGGCTTCCTTTATTTCATCAATGATTGCTGTGTCAATGAAAATTTCCATGCTCATCACCCTTGAAGTGAAATCGGACAGGGTTATATAAAGCTTTGCGAGGACTGCTCTCCGGATTATTGCGGCAGAACAAATCTGCGCTGTTCATTCGAAAACTTTTTAAAGAGGTCCTTTTTCCTTTCTTCCAGTTTTGTGCTTCTTGGCGGTAATTCATTGTGAAAAACGCAAGGGGAGGCCTTTGAAATGAATGTCAAACTTACAAGCATAGGGTCATTGAAGAAGGGAAATTATGTTGTCATTGACGGTGCAGCATGTGTCGTAACCGACACGCAGGTCTCAAGACCGGGAAAACACGGACACGCAAAGGTTCGCCTGAGCGCTGTCGGTCTTATTGACGGAAAAAAGCGCGTCATAGTCATGCCCGGACACGACAACATTGAGGTTCCAATCATTGAGAAGAAGACCGCGCAGGTTCTCAGCGTTTCCGGAAACACTGCGAACGTCATGGACATGGAAACCTACGAGACGTTTGACCTCGAAATCCCTGAGGAACTCAAAGACAGCTGCGTCCCGAATGCGCAGGTGCTTTACTGGGTAATCCTCAACGACAAGGTAATGAAGCAGGTAAAATCTGAATAAAGGAGTTGTGAAAATGGCAAAGTTTCCAGAAGCAGAGGCAAGGCTTCACAAGAACATATTCGTCTGCAGGCGCTGCAAGAGAAAAATAAGGACAACCACTATGAGAGTCCTCAGCGGAAAGGTCAAGTGCAGGCACTGCAACGGAAAGGCATTAAGGCCTATAAGGAAGAAATAAATATTCTCCCTTTCTTTTTTTGCTGGACACGGTACAAAAAATGGCTCTTTTGGAATTCGTAATGGAATACAAATGGGTCCTGCTTTTCTATTCTGCCGTCGCCATTTTAATCTACAAAAACCGGAAGAAGTTTGACTTCCAGGCAAAGTTCATTGCGCTTTTGAGAACAAAGATAGGGTTCTCTTTTCTGGAAAGGCAGTCAAAAAAGAACGGCTCATGGTGGAAGCTTTTCGGGTATGTTGCCATCGGAGCAGGGTTCATTGGCATGATAATCATCAGCGTGATGCTTGTTGATTCCCTGTGGAAGCTTATCACGGTTCCCGACTCTCCTCCTGGTGTAGCGCCCATAATCCCGGGCATAAAGATTCCCGGCAGCCCAATCTTTGTTCCTTTATGGTATGGAATAATATCGCTCTTCTTTGTGGTGCTCGTTCACGAGGCAGCACACGGTCTTGTCGCGAAATCGCACGGCATCCCGGTAAAAAGCACGGGCATAGTGTTCTTCGGTCCTTTGATAGGCGCCTTCGTGGAGCCGGACGAGAAAAAGCTTGCGAAAAAAGGAGACGTCGTCCAGTACTCTGTTTTTGCTGCGGGGCCTTTTTCCAATGTTGTTCTGGCAGTGATTGTTGCGCTGGTTCTGAACCTGCTGATAACTCCTGTTTACGGGCTTGTCTTCCAGTCGGACGGCTTTACATTCGAGGGCGTCCAGGAGGGCTACCCTGCGGAAGCAGCAGGAATAAAGCCGGGAATGGTCTTTACTGAAGCGAACGGCGCCCCTCTGAAAGACGCAAACGAGTTTCTAAAGTTAATCTCGGTTATGAAACCGAACGAAACGCTCGTCCTGAACGGAACGAACGGAACATTCTCTGTTACGCTGACAAAACATCCTGAAGAACCCTACAGGGGCTACATGGGAGTCACGGGGCTTACCACGCACACTGTCCTGAGGTCGGATTCGTTTGCTGCGAAGGCATTCTCTGAAGTCCTCGTCATGATAGCAACCCTGCTTAAATGGATCCTTATTCTCAGCCTGGGAATCGGACTTGCCAACCTTCTTCCAATCGGTCCTGTGGACGGAGGCAGAATGCTGCTGACAGCTCTGCAGTCCCTCTTCCCAAAGGAGAAGGCAGAACTCCTATGGAGAAAAATCAGCATGGCGACACTGCTGATAATCCTGCTAAACCTATTCTGGCCCGCGTTCAGATGGCTGAACTCGGCAGTCATGGGGGTTTTTGTTCCTTAATTGGGCGTTCCGCTTGCTCTTTCCCGGCCTGCTTGGAATAAAAATTTATATTTGTTCCAATCAAAGCACTTCATGAGATTGTCTGACGCATTGCATGTTGTTCTCGTGAAGCCGCGGCTTTCAGGAAATGTGGGGGCAATCGCGAGAGTCATGAAAAACTTCGGCTGCTCAAAGTTGGTTCTTGTTGCGCCGGTCTGCAACCATCTCAGCAAGACCGCAAGGAAAAGAGCCAAGTGGGCAAACGATGTTCTTGACAATGCAAAAGTTGTTGCTTCTCTTGATGCC